>VGCQ01000004.1 GCA_016870055.1 Alphaproteobacteria bacterium
ACCGCCGCCAAGCCGCGCCGCGCCGGCGCGCGCAGCCGGTCCTCGCGCCGCGCATCGCCTAGGAAGCGGAAGGAGTGACCGTCATGCGCCTGGATGGCGAGCGCCACATTGTCGAGCGCGGTGAAGTCGCGCAGCACCGAGGTGATCTGGAAGGAGCGCGCCAGGCCCAACCGCACGCGGGCATGGGTCGGCAGGTGCGTGACATCGCGGCCGGCGAAGCGGATGGTGCCGGAATCGGGCTTGAGATTGCCGGTGAGCTGGCCGACCAGGGTCGTCTTGCCGGCGCCGTTGGGACCGATCAGGGCGTGGATTTCGCCGGCGCGCACCTCGATCGAGACGGTGTCGCTCGCGACCAGGCCGCCGAAGCGCTTGATCAGACGGTCGGTCGAAAGCAGCGCCTCAGCCATGGCCGCGCTCATCCGATGATCGGCCGAACAGCGAATCGATGCCGCCCTTGGCGTAGAGCGCGATCAGCACCAGCAGCGGGCCGAACACGATCTGCCAGTATTCGCCCCAACCCTTGCGCGCGAGGTCGAGCAGGGGCGGCAGCGACTCCTCGAGCGCGAAGAAGGCGATGGTGCCGAAGAGCGGGCCGAACAGCGTGCCCATGCCGCCCAGCACGACGATGACGATGAGGTCGCCCGACTTCACCCACGACATCATGGCAGGCGAGATGTAGGCGCCTTCGTTGGCGAGCAGGATGCCGGAGAGGCCGCCGAACGCGCCGGCAATGGTGAAGGCGGCGAGGCGATAGCGGAACACCGGGAAGCCCAACGCCATCATGCGCAGCTCGTTGGACTTGGCGCCGCGGACGACCAGGCCGAAGCGCGAGTTTGCAAAGCGGCCGGAAAACCACAGCGTGGCGCAGAGCAGCGCGAGGCACAGCCAGTAGAACGAGGCCTTGTCGCGGAGGTTGATCAGGCCGGAAAAGCGGCTGCGGCTGATATTGAGGCCGTCGTCGGCGCCGTAGGCCTCCAGGCCGACGCCGACATAGTAGACGAGCTGAGCGAAGGCCAGCGTGATCATGATGAAGTAGAGGCCGCGCGTGCGCAGCGACAGCGCGCCGACCAGGGCCGCCCAGGTAGCCGCCGCGACGATGCCGACCGGCCATTGGATCCAGCCGTTGGTGATGCCGTGATGAGCGAGAATGCCCACGGCATAGCCGCCGATGCCGAAGAACACGGCGTGGCCGAAGCTCACCATGCCGCCATAGCCCAGAATCATGTTGAGGCTCACCGCGGCGATCGCCCAGATCACGATGCGTGTGCCGATCGACAGCAGGTAGCGCTGATCGAAGGCCTGGGTTAACAGCGGCAGGGCGGCCAGAGCCAGCAGCAGCAGAGCGGTGGCGAGGCCACGCGGGGTGCGCAGGAAAGCAAGCCAGCCGGTCACGCGCGCTGACCGAACAGGCCGGTCGGGCGCCACACCAGCACCGCCGCCATGACGATGTAGACCAGGATCTGCGAGATCGCGGGCGCCGCGCTCGAGGCGGCCGAGGTGCTGAGGAAGGTCTTGAGCAGGTCGGGCAGGAAGGCACGGCCGACAATGTCGATCTGGCCCACCACCATGGCGGCGACGAAGGCGCCTTTGATCGAGCCGATGCCGCCGATGACGATGATGACGAAGGCCAAGATGAGAATGTCGTCGCCCATGCCGATCTTGACCGAGGTGATGGGGGCGGCCATCAGGCCGGCCAGGCCGGCGAACACGGCGCCGAGACCGAACACCAGGGTGAACAGGAGCTCGATATTGACGCCCAGCGCGCCGATCATGCGCCGGTTGGAGGCGCCGGCGCGGATCAGCATGCCGATCCGCGTGCGCGCCACCAGCCAGGCGAGCAGGAGCGCGACCGCGCCGCCGACAACGATGATGGCGAAGCGATAGGCGGGATAGGGCACGCCGGGCAGGATCTCGACCGTGCGGTTCAGGAAAGCCGGTACCGCGATGCTCTTGCCGGCGGCGCCCCACAGCACGCGCACCAGCTCGTTGAAGAACAGGATCAGGCCGAAGGTCGCCAGCACCTGGTCGAGATGGTCGCGGGCGTAGAGCCGCCGCGCCACCACCGCCTCGACGACGATGCCCAGCAGGAAGGTGGCGGGCAGCGCCAGCAGCGCGCCGAGCACGAAGGAATCGGTCCAGCCGATCAGCGTCCAGGCGAAGTAGGCGCCCATCATGTAGAGCGAGCCGTGCGCCAGGTTGACCAGATCCATGATGCCGAACGTGAGCGTCAGCCCGGCGGCGAGCAGGAACATCAGCAGCCCGAGCTGCACGCCGTTCAGCATCTGAAGCAGCAGATAGTCCATTGCCCCGTCTATCCCCAAAGGAAACGGGAGCGCTTTGCTGCGCTCCCGTCGCCCAAAGCCGTAAGGCTTACTTCATCGGGCACTTTTCGTAGTAGGGATCCTTGCCGTCCTTCACGGCGGTGGCGATCGTCTTGACCGTCATCATGCCGTCGGCGTCCTTGACCGCTTCCTGGATGTAGAAATTCTGGATCGGGAACTGGTTGGTGTTGTACTTGAAGTCGCCGCGCAGCGACTTGAAGTTGGCTTTCTTCATCTCGGCGCGGACCTTGTCCTTGTTGGAGAGATCGCCCTTCAGCGCCTCGGCGGCCGAGGCGATCAGCATGATCGAATCGTAGCTCTGCGCGCCGTAGTAGGACGGGTAGACGCCGTGCTTCTTCTTGAAGTCGGCGACGTAGCGCTTGTTCTGCTCGTTGGGCAGGTCGTTGACCCACTCCTGGGCGCCCAGCGTGCCGAGCGCCAGCTCCTTCTGCTGCGGCAGCGTGATGGCGTCGATCGAGAACACCTGGTAGAACGGAATCTGGCTCTTGAGGCCGGCCTGCACGTACTGCGTCAGGAACTGAACGCCGTGCGCGCCGGGATAGAAGATGAAGATGCCGTCGGGCTTGGCGGCGCGGATCTTGGCGAGCTCGGCCGAGAAGTCGAGCTGGTCGGGCCACTTGGTCAGGTCCTCGCCCTTGATCTCGCCCTTGAAGGTACGCTTGACGCCGGCCAGCATGTCCTTGCCGGCGGCGTAGTTGCCGGCCATCAGGTACAGGCTCTTGACGCCCTTCTCCTGCAGGTACTGACCCATCGCCATCGGCGTCTGGTCGTTCTGCCACGACGTCGAGAAGAAGTTCTTGTTGCACAGCTCGCCCGCGATCTGCGAGGGGCCGGCATTGGCCGAGATCAGGATGGTGTCGCCTTCCTCGGTCACGGTCTTGAGCGAGGCGAGCAACACGTTCGACCAGATATAGCCGGTGACGACGTTCACCTTGTCCTGCTGGACGAGCTTCTCGGACTTCTGCTTGCCGACGTCGGGCTTGAACTGGTCGTCCTCGTAGATGATCTCGAACGGCCGGCCGCCCATCTTGCCGCCGAGATGCTCCTTGGCCAGCTCGACCGAGCGGCGCATGTCCTCGCCGATCGCCGCCTGCGGGCCGGAGAAGGTGCTGATGAAGCCGATCTTGATCGGCGTCTGCGCCATGGCGGGCATGGCCAAGCCGATGGCCGCAATTGTTGCGGTACCAAACAATCCGAATTTCATGATTGGGCTCCCTGTCGTGATCCCCGTTTTCCCTGATAGGCGCCATAAAAGCCGAAAATCAGCCTCTCAACAAGCGCGCGCCCGTCCGGTCGGGCCGAATTCCGACCGCTGCCTGCCGCTTCACGCGCGCAGCTTGAAGCGCTGAATCTTGCCGGTTGCGGTCTTGGGCAGCTCGGCCACGTACTCGACCCAGCGCGGGTACTTGTAGGGGGCGAGGGTCTTCTTGCAGAGTGCCATCAGCTCCTCGGTGAGGGCGGGGCCGCCGCTGCCGGCCTGCTTCAGGACGATGAAGGCCTTGGGCTTGATCAACTCGTTCTCGTCGGCCTGGCCGACGACGGCGGCTTCCAGCACGGCATTATGGCCGATCAGGCAGCTTTCGATCTCGACAGGGGAGCACCAGATGCCGCCCACTTTCAGCATGTCGTCGCTGCGGCCGTCATAGATGAAGTAGCCGTCGGCATCCTGGCGGTAGGTGTCGCCAGTGTTGAGCCAGCCTCCGACCATGGTCTCGGCGGTTTTCTCCGGCTTGTTCCAGTAGTATTTGGCGGCCGAATCGGCGCGGATCCACAGCCGTCCGCTGGTGCCCTGTGCCACCGGCTTGCCGTCCTCGTCCAGGATCTTTGCTTGATAGCCCGGCACCGGCTTGCCGCTGGTGCCCGATCGATGGTCGGCCAGCCGGTTGCCGATGAAGATGTGCAGCGCCTCCGTCGAGCCGATGCCGTCGAGGATCACGGAGCCGGTCTTGTCCTGCCAGCGGCGGAAGATCTCGGCCGGCAGCGCCTCGCCCGCCGAGACGCAGGCGCGTAGCGAGGAAAGGTCGCGGCGAGCTTTGTCCAAGGCCACGAGCTGGGCGGCGTAGAGCGCCGGCACGCCGTAGTAGAGCGTGGGCTTGAACCGCTCGATGATCTCGAAGGTCGTGTCGGGCGTCGGCCGCCGCTCGTCGAGCACAGCTGTGCTGCCGGTCCATAGCGGGAAGGTCATGCCGTTGCCCAGCCCGTAGGCGAAGAAAAGCTTGGCAGCGGAGAAGGAGACGTCGCTTTCGCCGACGCCCAGCGCCCGCACGCCGTAGAGCTCGCTGGTCACCACCATGTCGCGCTGCAGGTGCACCGCGCCCTTGGGCCGGCCGGTCGAGCCCGACGAATAGAGCCAGAAGCAGTCGGCGTCGGGTGCGGCGAGCCGTGCGTCGAGCCGATCGGACGCCTTGGTCATCTCGGCAAGGAAAGCATCGACGGTGAGTGCCGCGACCGGCGCTTCCTTCAGGGCGGGCTCGATCTCGGCCGCGAATTCGCCGGAGTAGACCACGAGCCTGCAGGCCGAATCCTCGAACATGTAGGCGTAGTCGGCGGCGCGCAGCAGGGTGTTGGGCGGCACCGGCACGATGCCGGCTTTGATCGCCCCCCAGAAGAGATAGAAGAAGGCGGGGCAGTCTTTCACCACCATCATCAGCCGATCGCCCGGCCGAAGGCCGCGGGCCAGCAGGGCATTGCCGGTCCGGTTCACCCGTTCGGCGAGTTGGCCGTAGGTCACGGTCTCGGCGAGCGTGCGGATCGCGGGCTTGGCGCCGCGGCCCTCGCTCGAGTGCCGGTCGATGAAAGGGACTGCGACGTTGAAGCGGTCGGGAAGCTGCACCCGAAGATCGGCGTCGAAGGCAATGCCCGGCGGGAGAGTCATCGCGGTACCTGCGAGAAATTCTGTTGCGCCTTCATGTAGCCCAAGCCGCCGCCGGATGGCAGCGGGATCGCGTCGAAGATCGATGATCGCGGCCACGAAGATCGCGGCGGGCAACGCGGCATAGAAGACTCCGATCGACCACCGTGGCAGCACGGCGCGCCGCAAATCGCCATCAAAGCGTTCGTATAGCTCCGGAAACTCGCCGATCAGGTCGAGGACAGCGGAAATGTCTTCATTCAAGCGACGGGCGGTCTGCGGATTGGCCCTGGCGATGCGCGCCAGGGTGTCGCGTAAGTCATCGCTTGCCGCGGTGCTGATGATGATCGGAAGTTTCACCGGTATTTTTGCTTCAACTCCGCCTTCAGCTGCTCCCAAGGAATCCCATTGGATGGATCGAGCTTGAAAGCTTCGACGCGTCGGTGAAGCTCCACGATCAATTCGGATTCCAAAGGCCGATTGACGTCGAGAGCGGCCGACGCATCGGAATCTCCATGCCGCGCATCTTCGGCGATGCTGAGCCAGAGCTGGTCGATCAGCGCCAAGCGCTCGTCGACGCTCAACGTGGATGGATCGAAATCGGGCACGGGCATGATGTCATCCTAGCGGCGGGCTGCCGAGGCGGCCAGCTACCCTCAGTTGAGCTTTGCTCCCGACGCCTTCACCGGGGCCTGGAAAGTCTGCACCTGGTTGGCGACGAAGGCGGTGAACTCGGCCGAGGTCATGGGCTTGGTGACGAAGCCCAGCTCACCCAGCCGCTCGACGATCTTGGGGTCGGCCAGAACCTCGGAAGCCGCCTTGTGCAGCCTGGCCTGGGCGGGCGCCGGCATGCCGGCGGGGGCCGAGATGCCGACGAAATTCTCGGCCACCAACTTCGGATACCCGAGCTCGGTGACCAGCGGCACATCGGGCGCCGACGGCGCCTTCTGCGTCGAGGTGAGCGCGATCATGCGCAGCTTGCCGTCCTTGGCGAGCGGCAGCACCTCGGTCAACGTCACCACCGCGAAGTCGAGCTGGCCCGCCATCATGTCCTGGAACATCGGTGCCGCGCCGCGGTAGCCGATATGCTCCATGTTCAGCCCGAGCTCGGCCTTGAACATCTCGCCGATGATGTGGCCGATCGAACCCTGGCCGCCCGAGCCGAACGGCACCGACTTGCCTTGGCCTTTGATCCAGGCGATCAGCTCCGGCATGGTCTTGGCCGGCACCGCCGGCCGCACCACGAAGGCGTTGGCGACCGAGCCGATATAGACGACGTGGGCAAAGTCCTTGATCGGATCGTAAGGCGGCTTGTCGAACAGGTAGGGCGCGATCGAGATCGGCGCGGAGTTCGACAGCATCAGGGTGTGATAGTCGTCCTTGGCCGCCAGCACGAAGTTGGCGCCGATGGTCGTGCCGCCGCCCGGCTTGTTGTCGACGACCACGGTCTGTCCGAGCTTCTCCGACAACGGGCCGGCGATGACGCGCGCCGCCGCATCCGACGCGCCGCCGGGCGGGAAGGTGACGATCAGCTTGACCGGTCGGTTGGGCCACGGCGCTTGCGCCCACGCCGTGCCGGCAAAAGCCAAGCCGGCGCCCAATTGCCATAGATGCCTGCGTGCGATCATCGCATCCCCCAGAGTCGATCCGATGCGAGGCATAGCAATCGACGGGCCGAGCGTCATGCCCCGCCACGGAAAAGTGAGAAACCCCACGGTGTCATCTTGAGCGGCAGGTGATAGTGCTGGCCGAGATCGGCGACGCCGAAACGATAGGGCACCGTTTCGAGAAAAGCCGGCGACGGCACGGCCACGCCTTGGCCGCGATACCAGGCGCCGATGAGGAAGACCGCCTCGTAGGTGCCAGTGGCGGGGGTCGGCGCGTCGAGTGTGCCGGGCGCCGCCGTCCGGCCGTCGATCAGCAGCGCGCCGTCCGGTCCCCGGACCTCGACGCGCAAGCCGGCGGCCGGCACGCCGCGCGAGACGTCGTAGACGTGGATCGAGATGCCGGCCATCAGTTGAACCGGACGTATTCGAAATTTGCCGCCTGGTTGTTGATGCCGCGCTGCGGCGGAGCGATCCAGTTGGCGAACTTGCCGGGCTCGATCACCGCCGGGCCCATCAGCGACGTCACGAAAGCGCGGTCCTCGCCGGTCGGCAACCACTTTTGCTCGTTGGCCTTCCAATCGGCCTCGCTCATGACCTTGCCGTCGGGCGAGACGTGCAACTCGGCGAAGGTGCCGATGCGGCGGTTGAAGGCACGGTGCGGCAGCTTGAGCTCGAAGTCGATGCCCGCCTGCTCGATGGCGCGGTTCCAGCGTAGCAGGCCCTTGGCGCAATCCTCGACATAGTCGTTGCGCAGGCGCTCGTTCAACGCCGACAGCGCCGGCACGGTCTTGCGCACGATGCGGCCGTTCTCGGCGGTGTCCATTTCGAAAGTCGAGTCGGCGAGCACGTGGTCATCGGCGATGCGCGTCTCGAGGTATCGGCCCTTGACGCCCATCGTGTAGTAGTTGGCGGCGTTGGTCGAGGCCTCCTGGCCGAACAGGTCGAGCGACACCGAGAAGTGGAAGTTGAGGTACTTCTGGATCGTCGGCAGATCGATCGCGCCGAGACCGCGCACATCGTCGGTCTTGTGCTCCCTCATGAGGTCGCAGGTGCGCTGGACGATGCGCTGCACGCCCGACTCGCCCACGAACATGTGGTGGGCTTCCTCGATCAGCATGAAGCGGCAGGAGCGCGACAGCGGGTCGAAGCCGGATTCGGCGAGCGAGGCGAGCTGGTACTTGCCATCGCGGTCGGTGAAGTAGGTGAACATGAAGAACGACAGCCAGTCCGGCGTCTTCTCGTTGAAGGCGCCCAGGATGCGCGGCTTGTCGGGATCGCCGGAGTGCCGCTCCAGCAGCATCTCCGCCTCCTCACGTCCGTCGCGGCCGAAATAGGCGTGCAGCAGGTAGACCATCGCCCACAAATGCCGGCCTTCCTCGACATTGACCTGGAAGACGTTGCGCAGGTCGTAGAGCGACGGCGCGGTCTTGCCGAGCTGACGCTGCTGCTCGACCGATGCCGGCTCGGTGTCGCCTTGCGTCACGATCAGGCGCCGCAAGGTCGAGCGCAGCTCGCCCGGAACCTCCTGCCAGGCGGGCTTGCCCTTGTTGTCGCCGTAGGCGATCAGGCGGTTGGGGTCCTGGCCTGCGAGAAAAATTCCCCAGCGGTACTCCGGCATCTTGACGTAGCCGAAGTGGGCCCAGCCATTGGCCTCGGCGGAGATGGCGGTGCGCAAATAGACGTCGAAATTCGTCGTGCCGTCCGGCCCCATGTCCTTCCACCAGTCGAGGAAGCGCGGCTGCCAGTTCTCGAGGGCGCGCTGCAGGCGCCGGTCGCTCGACAGGTCGACGTTGTTGGGGATGCGCTGGGTGTAGTCGATGGCCATGTCCTGCTCCTTCACGCGCGCTTGCGGTCGTACTTGGCTTGCTTGCCGCTGCCGTAGAGTTTCAGTGCGCCCTCGGCTCCGGTGGCGTTGGGTCGCTGGAAGATCCAGTTCTGCCAGGCCGAGAGTCGGGCGAAAATCTTGGTTTCCAGGGTCTCGGGCCCGGCGAAGCGCAGATTGGCTTCCATGCCGGTGAGGCCGTCGGGCGAGAAGCCGGCGCGCTCCTCGACGGCGAGCCGCACCTCGTCCTCCCAATCGATGTCGTCGGGCGTGAAGGTGACCAGGCCAAGCTCGTCGGCCGCCTCGGCATCGATCGCCTGGCCGATCTCGCTTTTCAGTTCATCGACGCGGTCGGGGGCGGCGAGGAAGCGGCTGGCCAGCCGCGTCAGGCCATTGCCCATGGGGCATGGGCCGAAATTCATCGCCGTCAGCCTGATCGAGGCGGCGGGCAGGTTGGAGCCGTCGACCGTGCCGTCCAGCATGTAGGAACGGTCCGCCGCCAGCACCAGCTCGAACAGCGTGCCGGCAAAGCACGAGCCCGGCTCGACCAGCGCGATCAGGCTGCGCGCGCTCACGTCGAGGCGCTTCAGCGTACGCTTCCAGTAGAGCACGATCTCGCGCACCAGCCAGTCCGACGATTGTCTTGCCAGCAGCGCGTCATAGGCTTCGACCAGCGCGCCGTCGCCCTGGCTCTGCAGCACCCAGGTGCCGATCTCGGTCTCGTTCAGGCGCAGATGCATCATCGCATCGTCGAGTTGACGCGCGAGCGCGAGCGGCCAGAACGCCGCGCCTTGACCGTGAATCGCCGCAGCATCGGCCGGTGGCGCGGCGTCGGGGCCGTTGAGACGAAGCTTGGCGGCGCGCCGTTCGCGATCGATCTCGACCGTGAGATGGCCATAGCGGATCGTGTCGCCCTCGATCGCACGCTCGATCGTCGGCAGGGAGATGCCCTTGGCGTCCCTCGGCCGATCGGACCGTGCCGCCACGCTCTCGGCGATCTTGTGGGTTTCGTCGGCGAGCCTGCTCGGCGGGATCAGCGTGTCGACCAGCCGCCAATCTCGTGCCCGCTTGCCGCGCACGCCCTCGGCGGTGGTGCAGAAGAAGTCGGCGTGATCGCGCCGCACCAGGCGCTTGTCGACCAGGCGCGTCAATCCGCCGGTGCCGGGCAGCACGGCAAGCAACGGCAGCTCGGGCAGCGACACCGCGCTCGAGCCGTCGTCGGCCAGCAGGATCTGCTCGCAGGCGAGCGCCAGCTCGTAGCCACCACCGGCGGCGATGCCGTTGATCGAGCAGATATAGGTCTGGCGCGAATGGGCGCTGGCGTCCTCGATGGCAAGCCGCGTCTCGTTGGTGAACTTGCAGAAGTTGACCTTGTGATGGTGGCTCGACAGTCCGAGCATGTTGATGTTGGCGCCCGAGCAGAAGATGCGGTCGCGCTGTGAGCGGATCACTACCGCGCCCACTTCGGGATGCTCGAAGCGCAGGCGCTGCACGGCATCGGCGAGCTCGATGTCGACGCCGAGATCGTAGGAATTGAGCTTGAGCTTGTAGCCCGGCCGCAAGCCGCCATCCTCGTTCACGTCGAGCGTCAGGTAGGCGACACCGCCTTCGAGCGCGAGCTTCCAGTGCCGGTAGCGGCTGGGCTCGGTGCGACAATCGATCGGCAGTTCGGCCATGGCAGTCCCTATTTCTGTAATTCGGTACCGAAATACCTATTTACTTTCCCCACCGCAAGGGCATTCTTTCGGCCAATGGCAACCATCCGCTCCGCCGAGCCAGCCGACTTGCCGGCCATAACCAACCTCGATCACCGCCTGACCGGCGCGGCCAAAGCGGCCTATTGGCAGGGCATGTTGGAGCGCTATGCCGGCGGGCCGGCGGACCGGCTTTTCCTGGTGGCCGAGACGCCGCGCGGGGTGCTGGCCGGCTTCATCGTAGGCGAGGTCCGCGCCTGGGAGTTCGGCCAGCCGGCGGCGGGCTGGGTATTCGCCATCCAGGTCGATCCCAAGCTGCGCTTGAAGGGCGCCGGCAGCGCCTTGTTCTCGGCGTTGTGCGCGCGCTTCAAGGAGCGGGGTGTGAGCCGCGTACGAACCCTGGTCGACCGCAAGGACCATCTGATCCTGTCGTTCTTCCGCGCCCAAGGCATGGTGGCGGGCCCCTCGCTGCAGCTCGACATGGACCTCCCATGAAGCTGCAGACGGCGACGCGGCTTGGTCTCTATGCCGTGCTCGAGCTGGCGCGCGATCCCGAGCGCACGCTGTCGGCCGCCGACCTGGCCGGGCGGTTCGGCGTGTCGAGCCACCACCTCGCCAAGGTGTTGCGGACGCTGGCCACGGCCGGCCTGGTGCGCGGTGGCCGCGGCGCCGCCGGTGGCTACCGTTTCACCGGCAACCGTCGCCGCGTCACCCTGATGGACATCGTCGCCCTGTTCGAGCCGGCGCCGGGACAGCGCGCCGAGGAACCGGGCGAGGACACCGCGGTCGGTACGGCCCTGCAACGGGTGCTGGCGGAGATCGACGAGATCGCCGAGGCGACCTTGCGGTCGATCAGCCTGGAGACCATGCTCAGGCCTCGACGCTGATGCGCATCCGTGCCGTTCTCGCCGCGATCGTCTGGGGCCTGCTGATGGCGACAGCCGGGCAGGCGCAGGATTGCGCGCCGGCCGGCCGGCCGATCAATCCCGACTATCAGCGCGACAGTGCCGACGACTGGCGCGAGGAGGCGCAGCGCATCAAGAGCCACGAGCTGCTGGCGTCGCGCCGGCACGACCGCCTGCAACTGGTGCTCGACGGCGGCAAGACGCTGGAGCTGGTCGATTGCCCGTTCGGCGAGGGTGCACGCTGGTATCTCTACGAACGATACGACCGGCCGGGCGGCTTTCATGTCGTGCGTACCGTGACGCCCGACGACTTCTCCTACACGCTGGTGATATTGAAGAGCGGCCGGCAGTTCACCGTGCACAGCTCGCCGGTCTGGCCGCCCGACCGCTCGCGCTTCGTCACCGTGGCCTGCTCGATCGAGCCGGCGCGCGGCACCCTCTCGATCCAGGCGCCGGCCGGCGGCAGCCTCGCGACCGAAGCCGAGTTCCCGCTGCCCTGTGAGCGCGAGAGCTGCTCGGCACGCTGGGATCACGAATCGTGGATCTCCGTCACCTGCGCGCCGCGCGAAGCCTCGGCCAAGAAGGGCACCGAGTTCGTCTTGATGCGCGGCAAGGACGGCGCTTGGAACAAGTTCGGGCGATAGGGTCATTGCTGGGAGCGCGCCACTGGAATGGCGCGCTCCCAGCAAGGCTACGCCTTGCCCCACCCATCCCGTGTCTGCGGCAGCTTTTTCTTCAGGATCGCACCTGCCACCACGTTGCGCAGCACCTCGGCGGTGCCACCGCCGATGGTGAACATGCGGACGTCGCGCGCCATGCGCTCGAGCGGCAGCTCGCGCGAGTAGCCGCGGGCGCCGAAGAATTGCAGGGCGTCGTTCACCACCTGAATGGCGCTCTCCGAGGTGAAGATCTTGGCTTGGGCGGCGAGCAGCATGTCGGGAAAGCCGCCTTCGCCCGAACGCGCAGCGTCGTAGACCAGCGCCTGCGCGGCCCGGAGCTTGATCGACATGTCGGCGAGCTTCCACTGCAGGCCCTGGAACTCGTTGATCGGCCGGCCGAACTGATGGCGCTCCTCGGACCAGTCGAGGGCGAGTTGGTAGGCACCCTGGGCGATCCCCAGCGCCACCGTGGCGGCGCCGACGCGCTGGCTGTTGTAGGCGTTCATCAAGTCGGCGAAACCCTTCTTCAAGCCACGCGGCGGGATGACCAGCGCCGAGGGCGGCAGCTCCATCTCCTCGAAATCGATCACCGCTTCGGGAATGCCGCGCAGGCCCATGGTCGGCTCGCGTCTGGTGATCTTGAGGCCGGCGGTCTCGTCGCGGATCGCGAGGAAGCCGCCGATGCCTTCCTCGTTGCCCTTCTCGTCGTAGACCTTGGCGAAGATCAGGTGCAGCCGCGACACGCCGCCGCCGGTGATCCAGTGCTTGCGGCCGTTCACGACGTAGCGATTGCCCTTCTTGTCGGCGCGCGTCGTCATGCCGCCGGCATCCGAGCCGGCTTCCGGCTCGGTGATGCAGATCGCGGGCTTGTCGCCCGACAGCACCATGTCGGCCGCGAGCTTCTTCTGCTCGTCCGAACCGTAGGCCATGACGGCGCTGATCGCGCCCATGTTGGTCTCGACGGCGATGCGGCCGGTCACCGAGCACGCCGCCGACAACGCCTCGATGACGAGCACGGCATCGAGCCAGCTCTTGCCCTGGCCGCCGTACTGCTGTGGGATGGTCATGCCGAGCATCCGGGCGTCCTTCAGGAGCTCGACATTGTCCCACGGATACTGCTCCGTGCGGTCGACCTCGGCGGCGCGGCGCGCCACCGGCCCACCGGCCAGCTCGCGGGCCCGCGCCCGCAGGGCGACTTGTTCGGGCGACAGTCGGGACGCGTTCATCATGGCTTTTCCTGGCTGTTGGGGTCGACGCTGAAGAGGGTGGCCGCATCGCTGCGGCCGCGCACGACGACACTGCCATGGGCGGTGAAGGCAAACGCCTCGCCGCACACCCGGCGGGTGCTGTCGGAGACGAGAATGCGGGTGCCGTACTCCTTGTTCAACTGTTCGAGTCGCGCCGCGAGATTGACGGTGTCGCCCAGCAGCGTGAAGGAAACGCGCTGGCCGGCCCCGACCGAGCCGCCGATCACCTGACCGGTGCTGATGCCGATGCGTGTGGCGAACGCCACGCCGAGGTCGCCGAAGGTGCGATCGCCGACGGCGCGCTGGATGTCGATGGCGGCGCGGACGGCGGCGCGGGCATGGTCGGCGCAGGCCAGCGGCATGTTGAACGAAGCGAACAGCCCATCGCCGATGAAGGTGTTGACCACGCCGCCATGCACGCGGATCGGCTCGATCACCGTCTCGAGATACTCGTTGAGCGCCGCCACGAGTTCCTCCGGCGTGAGATACTCGGCGATGGTGGTGAAGCCCGCGATGTCGGTGAACAGGATGGTGGCCTCGCGCGTCTCGCCGGCCAGGACGCCGGCGCCCTCGCGCTGCAGGATGGTGGCGGCCACGCTCTCGTCGACATAGCGACCGAAGGTCTCGCGGATACGCTCGCGCTCGCGCAGGCCCTCGACCATGGTGTTGAACTGGCCGGTCAGGGAACCCACCTCGTCGTTGGAGGTGACCGGCACTCTGACGCCGAGATCGCCTTTTGCGACTTCGCCCATGGCCTGCGACAGGATGCGAATCGGGCCGAGCAGCGAGCGCGTGATGAAGTAGGCCGACATGGTTATGCCGATCGCTACTGCCAGGATGTCGTTGCTGAGCTCGAGTTGCAGGCGCTCGCCATCATAGGACAGGAAGTCGACGACGATGGCAGCCAATGGCGCGACCGAGATGACGAGCAGCGCCACGATCAGCTTGACGGTGTAGCGACCGTAGAACAGCGTCAAGTTGCGGCCGTAGCGCTGGAAGACGAACCGGCAGAGATGCGCCAGGTAGTCGCAGACGACGAAGTAGGTGTAGGTGAAATAGAAGATGGGCAGGATCACGCAAATGGCGATCATGTCGGCCGGCGTCGACCGCGGCGGCCCGCCCGCCGCTGGATCGGTGAGGTACGTGGTGGTGAAGCGAAACACCGCGAGCGCGAAGGCCAGAATGGCGACATGGCGTGCCGTCAACAGCGGAAGCTGGGTGATGCGCCGCTCGGTGGAGTCGAAATCCGCCTTGCCCTCGAGGTGATCCTGGATCGGCTGGAACAACCATCGCGACAGCAGGAAATTGACGCCGAGCATCAACAGCAGGCCCATGCTCAGCGAGACCGGCGCAGCGCTCCACGCCGCGCTGGTAGCCATGAAAACCAAGGTGATTGCCGCGTCGATCGGCGCAACCGACGTCGCCATCAGGAGATAGCGACGGCGCAGTGCCGTGACCTCCGCTGGAGTTGCGGCCGATGGCGTGCTCATAGCGTCGGGTATAGGCCGGATCGACAACTTGCGAAATGCGGCCTGTTCACGCCCGCCCGGGCGTCGAAGGGCGACGGTCTAGGTGCTTTGCTCGCGGACCGTTATTTTGTAGCGAAACTTGTCGGGGTCGAGCGAGTCGAGGAGACCGCTCTTGGCCTCGGCCTGCGGGTACATCAGGAAGGGAATCGCTGGTTCGGCCGAGCCCGGCAGCGTGACGTCATGGGCGGTGTTGAAGGCGAGCCAGTTGCCCTCCCAGGAACCGAACAGCGCCTTGCGTGCCGCCATGACCTTGGCATCGGTCATGTCCAGGTTGCCCGGTGGCTCCTCGAGCACGACCTTGCGCACGTCGGCCGGGTCGACCGGCGTCCAGCCGTTGCCGGCCAGCCAGACCTCGGCGCGGCAGTGCTGCGCCTTGCTGACGACCTCCGACCCCGTGCCCAGCGCCTTGAAGCCGAACTGCGAAGGCGCCGCACGGATGCCGTAGATGTCGCGCGCCGGCAGGCCGACCGAACGTGCCAGGCCGACGAACAGCGCATTGAGGTCGGCGCATTTGCCGCTGAGGTTGCCGGTGCGGATCATGGTCGTGATGTCGCCGACACCGCAGCCCAGGGTCTTGGGGTTGCGGAAGGTGTTCTCGACCACCCAATCGTACAGCGCCCGCGCCTGTGCAAGATCGCCGTTCTTGCCTTTGATGATGCCGAGCGCGGTCTCGCGCACCAGGCCGTCGGTCGGCAGGAGGTCGGTCGCGGCAAGATTGAGCTTGCGCTCGGCGTCGCTGAGCGGCGCGGCGTTGCCTCGCCCCGGCGTCACCGACCGATCCTGGGTCTGGACCTGGGCCGTCACCTCGATCACCGGCGACTGCTGGTCGGCCGGCCATTCGACGCGCAGCATCTCGGCACCGTACTTGGGATCGCGTACCCGCTCGGCCACCTTGGCATTGCCGGTCCAGCTCACATTGCCGGGCTTCTGCCAGTCGGCTGCCTCGAACGTCGGCATGGGAATCCATGCCTTGGTCGCACCGGCCGTGGGCTCGATGCGCGCGGTGAGGGCATAGGAGCGCCAGCCCTTGGGAACGGGCGCATAAGTCGTCTGGGCGACGGCCAGTTGTGGCGCCAGTCCCGCGACGCCGACGGCGACGCCGCCCTTCAAGATGTCACGACGGTTCATTGGGTCTCTCCATGTTGTGCCTGGACTGCCGGAGAGGGTGGACATCCCGTCGACGGGAGCGTCCAGGCCATCCCGATCCAACCCGCGCCGCACGCGGCAGAGGTCTGTGCCGGATGGGGCAAGAATTGCAGGCCGACCGCCTCGGCGTCAATCGCCGCTACAGGCCGAGATAAGCCTGCCGCACACGGTCGTCGCCCAGAAGCTCGGCGCCGGTGCCCGAAAGCTCGATCCGGCCGTTCTCCAGCACATAGCCGCGATGGGCGATCTTGAGCGAGGCCATGACGTTCTGCTCGACCAGCAGGATGGTGAGGCCTTCTTCGTTCAGCTGATGCACGATGCGGAACACCTCCTGCACGATGGTCGGCGCGAGCCCCAACGAGGGCTCGTCGAACATGATGAGTCGCGGTTGGCCCATCAGGCAGCGGCCGATCGCCAGCATCTGCTGCTCGCCGCCGCTCAACGTGCCGGCCGCCTGCCGCCGGCGCTCGGCCAGCCGCGGGAAAAGGGAGAAGACGCGGTCGAGTGTCTGCTTCTCGCGGGCGCGCGCGCGACGCGGGACGGCGCCCATCTCGAGGTTCTCCAGCACCGACAGGTTGGGAAAGACCTGTCGGCCTTCGGCGACGTGGCCGATGCCGGCCTCGCAGACGCGGAACGAGGGCCAGCCCGCGATGTCGACGCCATCGAAGCGGACACGGCCCGAGGCCGGCTTCTCGATGCCATGGATGACCCGGATCAACGAGCTCTTGCCCGCGCCGTTGGCGCCGACGATGGCCACGATCTCGCCGGCCGCGATGTCGAGTGACACGCCGTCGAGCGCCTGGGCGTCGCCGTAATAGAGGCCGAGCGCCTCGACCTGCAGCAGAAGGCTCATGCCATCTCCTGCTCGCCGAGATAGACGTCGAGAACGGCTTGATGTCGGGTGACCTCGTGCGGCGTGCCCTGGGCGATCTTCTCGCCGTAGCTCACCACCACGATCTCGGCGGCGAGCGCCATCACCGCGCGCATGACATGTTCGATCAGCAGGATGGTGAGGCCGGTGCGCTGGTTGAGCTCGCGCAGGAACTGCACCATGACATCGACCTCGGTCGGACGCAGCCCCGCCATCACCTCGTCGAGCAGCAGGAGCTTGGGCTCGGTGGCGAGCGCGCGCGCCACCTCCAGGCGCTTGCGGTCGGGCAGGGTCAGGCTCTCGGCCAGTTGATGCCGGCGGTCGTGAAGACCGAGCCGCGACAAGATCGCCGCCGCGCTGTCGCGCGCTTGGCCAAGATGGCGGTGACGATGAAGGGCGCCCACGGTGACGTTCTCGAGCACGCTCAGTCCCCTGAACGGCTTGACGAGCTGGAAGGTGCGGCCCACGCCGGCATCGCAGATCCGGTCGGGCCGCAGACCCGAGATCGTCTCGCCGTCGAGGCGCACGGCGCCGGCATCGGGAGCGAAAACTCCGGCGATCATGTTGAAGATGGTGGTCTTGCCTGCCCCGTTGGGACCGATCAGTGCGTGGACGGCGCCGGCCGGCACGGTGAAGCTGACATCGTGCACCGCTCGCAGGCCGCGGAAGCTCTTGCCGATCCCCTCGAGGTCGAGGCGCGCGCCGCTCATGGCTGGCGCTCCTTCAAGCCGAGCTTGTCGGCGAGCCACGGCCATACGCCGGCCGGCCGATAGACCACGATGACCAGCAGGGCAAGACCGTAGAAAATCTGCTTGATGCCGGAGATGCGCAGCGCGTCGCTCAAGTCGGTGAAGGCCTCGCCCAAGCCGGTCAGCACGACGGCGCCGACCACCGGCCCGAACAGCGTGCCCAGGCCGCCGATGATGGGAGCGAGCGTGATCTCGATCGAGCGGCCCATGGCGAACGCCGTCTCGGGAAAAAGGTTGTTGTAGTAGAAGGCGTTCCACACGCCGGCCAGTGCCGTCAGAGCCGCCGAGATGACAATGGCGATCATCTTGCAGCGCAGCACCGGCACACCCACCGCCTGCGCCGCCTCGGCATCCTCGCGGATGGCCAGCCAATAGCGGCCGAGGCGGCTTTCCAGCAGGGCGCGGCACAGGATGAAGGCGCCGACCGCCAAAGCCAGAATCACGTAGTAGAAGAGCACCGGACCGCCGCGCAGATTGACGATGTCGCGAGTGGCATCGACCTTGAGGAACAAACCGCCCGAGCCGCCGGCCCATGCCCAGTGATCGAACGCCACGCGCGTGAACTCGCTGAAGGCGATGGTGAGTAGCGCGAAGTAGACGCCGGCGAGCGAGAAGCGAAAGCCGAGATAGCCGACGATCGCGCCGGCGGTCGCCGCCACCGCGACGGCGGCGAACAGGCCGGCCCACGGGCCGATGCCGTAGTGGAAATAGAGGCCGGCCGCGATGTAGCCACCGAGGCCGGCATAGAGCGCGTGGCCGAGCGAGAGCTGTCCGGCGAAGCCCATCAGGATGTTCCAGGCCTGGCCGACATAGGCGAAATAGAGGATCAGGATCAGGACGGAGAGCCAGTACTTGCCGAGCAGCGCCGGAGCGATCAGCAGCAGTGCCAGCAATGCGCCGAGGCTCCACAAGATGCGCGGTGGCGCATTGCCGACGAGGCGGCGGACCAGGTTCACGAGCCGGCCTTGCCGAACAGGCCTTGCGGTCGCAGCAACAGGACCAGGATGAGGAGCCCGAAGCTGAACATGCTCTTGAGCGACGGCTGCAGCAGCAGGCCGGCCACGGCTTCGCTGACGCCGATCAGCAGGCCGCCGGCCAGCGCGCCGGTCATGCTGCCGAGCCCGCCCACGATCACGATGACGAAGGCGAGCAATGTGTACTCGACGGCGAGGAAGGGGCTCACCGGGATGATGGTGATCATGAGCGCGCCGGCGGCGCCGACGCAGGCCGCCCCGACACCGAACGTGAAGGCATAGAGCCGGCGCACGTCGAGGCCGACCACGAGGGCGCCGGTATGGTTGTCGGCGGCGGCGCGGATCGACTTGCCGGTCCGCGTGCGGGTGAAGAACAGCCACAGCAGGCCGGCGATGGCGATGGCGGTGAGCGCGGCGTGCAGGCGGACAGCGTCGAGCACCAGCGGTCCCAATTCGTAGGATTCGAACTGCGCCTCCATCTGGACGCCGCGCAAATCGGGGCCGGCGATGGCGAGGCAGGCATTGACCAGCAGGATGGCGATGGCGAGCAGCAGCAGGAACTGCTGATGCTCGGGTCGATTGATGAAGGGTGAGATCAGGCCGCGCTGCAAAGCGTAGCCTGCCGCGAAAAACAGAATGGCGATCAGCGGCAGGCTGAGCATCGGCGACACCTGCAGGTACTCGAACCCCATCCAGGCGAGATACATGCCGACCACCATCATCTCGCCGTGCGCGAAGTTGACGATGCGCATGACGCCGAAGACCACCGACAGGCCAAGCGCCATCAGCCCGTAGACCATGCCGGTCAGCAGTCCCTTGGCGATGGCCTGGGCCAGCGAGAGAAAGAAGTCGGCGGTCATCGGATCGTGTCATCCTGAGCGAGGCCAAGGGCCTCACGCCAGTTGCACACGGCGATGAGGTCCCTCGCTATGCTCAGGACGACAAAGAGGCTCAAGTCCGGCGCTTGTCGTTCCAGCCCGGCATCGGGAACACCAGGGGAGCCGCAGCCGCGTCGAGCGGCATCACCACGGTCGGCTTGCGCTTGAGATTCTCGACCGCGGCGGCCTTGATGTTGACGTTCTGGCCCTTGGCGTCGAACTGGATCGCGCCGCCGATCATGACGTGCTGGTCGATCTTGGTCTTGCGCAGCGCCTCCATCAGCGCATCGGCCTTGGTCGACTTGGCGGTGAGCCAAGCTTGGGCGGCGACCAGCATCGCCTCGAAGGTGAAGCCGCCGTTGAGGTCGAGCTGGTCGTTGGGGAACTTCGCCAGATGGCGTTTCTCCAGCGCCTGGGTCATCGCCGACTTGGGGTCGAGCCACGGCACGTTGGAGATCAGGAAGTCGCTGTACTTGCCCATGGTCTTGAGGAAGTCCTGCTCGTAGAGCCCCGGCGCACCGGGATTCATCACGGCCATCGGCTCCCAGCGCTGCTTGACCATCTCCTGGATCAAGAGCTTGGCGTCGTTCAGCCGGCAGACCGGCATCAGCATCTCGGCCTTGGTCGCCTTGGCCTTGCCGATCTCGACCGAGAGGTCCTTGGCGGCCGGATCGTAGGTGATGGTGTCGACGATCTCGTAGGGCATCTCGAGCTTGGGGAAGAGCGCCTTGATGCCGTTCACCATCGCGGTGCCGAACGTGTCGTTGACGCTCATCAGCACGGCGGTCTTCGGCGTCTTGCCCGAGACCTTGAAGATCTCCTTGTGCAGGGCGAGCGCGCCGGTGATCAGCATCGGCGCCGTCGGGAAGTTGCGCACGACGAACTTGTAGCCTTGCTCGGTGATCTGCGGCGCCGCCGCGATGTTGACGACGAGTGGAATGCCGCGCTGCTCGGCGACCTGGGCGATGGCGATGGTCTGGCCCGAGTCGAAGGCGCCGACCAGCATATGGGCGCCGGCATCGATCGCCTTCTCGGCCTGGGTGCGCGCGACATCGGGCTTGGTCTCGGTGTCGTAGTTCACGATATCGAGCTTCACCGGCAGCTTCATGTCGGCGAACACTTCGTTGGCGACGTCGGCGCCGCGCCGGCAAGCCTGGCCGATCTGCGCCTGCAGGCCCGAGGTCGGCAGCAGCAGGGCGACCTTGAGGTTGCCCGGCGCTTGCGCCGCGGCATGGCGCAGCGGCAGTGGCGCACCGACAAGTGCGGCGCCCGCCAGCGCCGCCTTGCCCAAACGGCGACGGGTGTAGGTGAAACGGCCTGTCATGGAAGCCTCCTTGAATTTTCGGCCGGACTATAGAGGCGGCCGTTGCGCCGTGCTAGGTGGCCGGCATGCCCCATACGCTCGACGCGCTCAACCGGATGGCTGCTGGCGATTTCGTGACCGCCATCGGCGACACTTTCGAACTGGCACCCTGGGTGGCCGAAGGTGCGGCGTCTCGTCGGCCGTTCGCCGCGGTCGGCGCGCTGCATGCGGCGATGATGGGCCTGGTCCGGGCGGCGGGGCGCGAGCAGCAGCTTGCCTTTCTGCGCGGCCATCCCGACCTCGCCGGCAAGGCGGCGCGCGCCGGAGCGCTGACCGACGATTCACGGCGCGAGCAGGCCAGTGTCGGCCTGGACAGCCTGAACGACGAGGAGTTCGCCCGCTTCCATCGCCTGAACGACGCCTACAAAGCCAAGTTCGGCTTTCCCTTCATCGTCTGCGTGCGGCGCCATACCCGCGATTCGATCCTGGCGCAGTTCGAGCAGCGCCTCCGCCACGATGCCGCGACTGAGTTCGCGGCGGCAATGCAAGAAATCTTCTACATCACGCGTCTCCGGGTGGTGGCCAAGGTCACAGGCGAGGGCATGCCGGCCGTCGACGGTCGCCTCAGCACGCATGTGTTGGACACCCATGCCGGCCGTCCGGCGCCAGGGATGGCGATCGAGCTCTACGAGTTCGCCGGTGAACGTGCCCATCGCATCGCCACCGCGATCACCAATGCCGACGGGCGCACCGACCAGCCATTGATCGGCGGCCGGCCTTTGCCGATCGGGCGCTACGAGCTGCGCTTTGCCGTCGGTGACCATTATCGCAGCAGGGGCATCGTCGGCGGCGACCCGCCGTTCCTCGACATCGTGCCTCTACGCTTCTCTATTGCCGAGCCGGAGGGGCACTACCATGTCCCCTTGCTGTGCACGCCCTGGAGCTATTCGACTTATCGCGGAAGTTAAGGAGGAGTTCATGACCTACAGCGATGTCTCCCTGATGATCGACGGCGCCTGGACCAAGGGCGCCAGCGGCCGGACGATCCCGGTGATCAATCCGGCGACCGAGGAAGTGATCGGCACGGTCGCTCATGCCGAGAAAGCCGACCTCGATCGCGCGCTCGCCGCGGCCGACCGGGGATTTCGGCAGTGGCGCAAGGTCTCGGCCTACGAGCGCTACAAGATCATGCGCAAGGCCGCCGACCTGATGCGTCAGCGGCTCGACGAGATCGCGACCATGATGACGATGGAGCAGGGCAAGCCGCTGTTCGAGGCCAAGGTCGAGACCAACCTCGCCGCCGACATCATCGACTGGATGGCCGAGGAGGGCCGCCGCACCTACGGCCGCATCGTGCCGGCGCGCGCCGAGAACGTGTATCAGCTCGTGATGAAAGAGCCGGTCGGCCCGGTCGCCGCCTTCACGCCGTGGAACTTCCCGATCAACCAGGTGGTGCGCAAGGCGTCGGCGGCGCTCGCCACCGGCTGCTCGATCATCGTCAAGGGACCGGAGGATACGCCAGGCTCGTGCGCCCAGCTCATCAAGGCCTTCGTCGATGCCGGCGTGCCGGCCGGCGTGATCCAACTGGTCTACGGCGTGCCGTCGGAGATCAGCGAGTATCTGATCCCGCACCCGATCATCAAGAAGGTGACCTTCACCGGATCGACGCCGGTCGGCAAGCAGCTCGCGACACTCGCCGGGGCGCACATGAAGCGTGTCACCATGGAGCTGGGCGGCCATGCGCCGGCCGTCGTGTTCGAGGACGCCGATCTCGAGCAGGCGGTGAACGTGCTGGGCGCCAACAAGTTCCGTAACGCCGGGCAGGTCTGCGTCGCGCCGACGCGCTTCCTGGTGCACGAGAAGGTCTATCCCGAGTTCGTCCAGCGCTTCACCGCCTATGCCAAGAACATGAAGGTGGGCAACGGCCTGGAGGCCGACGTCAAGATGGGCCCGCTGGTCGCCGAGCGGCGCTTGCATGCCATGGACGGCTTCGTCAGCGACGCCATCGCCAAAGGCGCCAAGATCCAGACCGGCGGTCAGCGCAAGGGCAACAAAGGCTACTTCTACGAGCCGACGGTCATGACCGACGTGCCGCTCGACGCCAAGATCATGAACGACGAGCCGTTCGGCCCGCTGGCGCCGATCACGCCGTTCAAGGATTTCGACGGCCTGGTCAGGGAGGCCAACCGCTTGCCCTGGGGCCTCGCGGCCTACGCCTACACCAAGAACACCAAGACCGCGGCGGCGATCGGCGCCGCCTTCGAGAGCGGCATGGTGTCGATCAACCACCATGGTCTCGCCCTGCCGGAGGTGCCGTTCGGCGGTGTCAAGGATTCGGGCTACGGCTCGGAGGGCGGTGTCGAGGCGCTGGAAGGCTACCTCAACACCAAGTTCGTCAGTCAGTTGGGGATGTGACGGACGGCGCAGCCGTCCGTCATCCTGGGCGAAGCGGCGGATCTTTCATCGTTTGAACAGAGGACAGATGCCGCGCTGCGCTCGGGACGATCGATCGCGCGAAGCGCGATCAATCCACCTTCGCGCCCGATGCCTTGATGATGGGCGCGAGGTCGGCTTCCTGCTTGCGGCGGAAGGCGGCCGTGTCGGCCGGGCTCATCCAATTCGTCGTCGCGGCTTGCTGGATGAACGCCTTCTTGAGATTCTCGCTGGCCAATACTCGCTTGGTCAGCGCTGCGGCTTTCTCGACCATCGCCGGCGGCAGGCCGGCCGGTCCACACAGGCCACCCCAGGAGGTGATGTTGAAGCCCGGGTAGAACTCCGACATCGTCGGCAGTTCCGGCGCCGCGGGATGACGTTCGGGCGACGTGACGGCGAGCGCCTTCACCTTGCCCGCCCTGTACTGGACGAGCGGGGTGGAGATGTTGTCGTACATCATGTCGAGCTGGCCCGCGAGCAGGTCCTGCATCGCCGGCGCACCGCCTCGATAGGGCACATGCTGCATGTCGAGTCCGGCGCGCCGCTTCAGCATCTCGCCGCAGAGATGCGGGCTGGTGCCAGCTCCACCGGAGCCGAAGAAGTATTTGCCGGGATTGGCCTTCACCAGCGCGACCAGCTCGGGCACCGAGGTCGGCGGCAGGGCGAGCTTGGCGATCAGGATGTTGGGCGCCGACCACAGCATGCTGATCGGGGTGAAGTCCTTGTCGGCATCGAACGGCAGCTTGGCGTAGAGCGTCGGCGAGATGGCGTGGCTGGCGATGCTGTAGAGACCGACCGTGTAGCCGTCGGGTGTCGACTTGGCGATGACGTCGGCTCCGACATTGCCGCCCGAGCCGCTGCGATTCTCGACGATGAACTGCTGGCCGGTGAGCTCGCTCAACTCCTGGCAGACGATGCGCGACAGCACGTCGGTGGTGGCGCCTGCCGGGAACAGGTTGACGTAGCGCACCGACTTGTTGGGCCAGTCGGCCTGGGCGCGGGCGATGCCCGAGGCGATCATGGGCGAGGCGAGAACGCCGCCGGCAGCGGCGATCACGCGACGACGAGGTAAGAGTACGCGGACCATACCAACGCCTCCCTGAATATTTTGTTGAT
The DNA here is from genome assembly GCA_016870055.1 of Alphaproteobacteria bacterium. Taxonomy (GTDB): domain Bacteria; phylum Pseudomonadota; class Alphaproteobacteria; order Reyranellales; family Reyranellaceae; genus Reyranella. The sequence continues at coordinate 24,127 of VGCQ01000004.1, forward strand.
TGCGGGCATTCTAAGTCGCGACGTGAGGCATGTACATCGCCCGCTTTGACGTAGACTGGGCGGCTTGACGACGATGAAAGGAAGGACGATGCCGGATCGCGACGACCTTGGCCTGGCCTGGAAGGTGCCGCCCAGCCGCTACCTCGCCAGCCGCCCGGCCGAACACCAGGTGGGAGCGCCGCGGTCGCTCTACGTGGCCATGCCCGACGGCTGCCGGCTCGCCGTCGATGTCATCCTGCCCGACGGCGATGTGGCCAGGCGCTGGCCGGTGGTGCTGATCCTGACGCCGTATGTCCGTCGCTTTGCCGTGGCGTCCGGCAGCAACGTCGAGGCCTCGCCCAACACCTTCAAGTATCGCGACATGTTCGCGCCACGCGGCTATGCCCTGGTCGTGGTCGATGCGCGCGGCACCGGGGCAAGCTTCGGCACGCGCGATTCCTTCCGCAGTCCGCGTGAGCGCGCCGACTATCGCGCCATCGCCGATTGGATCGTGGCGCAACCGTGGAGTGACGGCCGGATCGGTGCCACCGGCATCTCCTATCTTGGTGCAGCCTGCGACTTCCTTGCCAGCACGGGCCATCCCGCCGTCAAGGCGATCGCACCCCTGTTCGCGGTGTGGGACACCTGGGCGGACAACTATTACCCCGGTGGCATGCTGATCAAGCGGCTGGCGCTCACCTACGACGAGCTGATGCTGGCGCTCGATCACGACCGCCGCGACCTGCGCTCCAAATTCGGCTACTTCGCCGATCCCGCACTGCTGGGTCCGATGCCGGTCGACGACGACAAGGACGGCTTGCTGGCACGGGCGGCGGTGCGCGAGCATCTCGCGAACTTCCGCATGCCCGACTTCATCGGCGAGTTCAAATTCCGCGACGATACGCTGCCCTACGATCCGTCGTTCTCGAGTGCCGCGTTCGGCCCCTACAACTACCTCGACGAGATGCCTGCGGATGTCGCCGTCTATGCCGTCTCCGGCTGGATGGACGGTGCGGGTTACGCCAACGGCACGCTGTCGCGCTTTCTCACTCTGCCCAATGCCGAGCGTCGCGTCCTGCTGGGGCCGTGGGATCACGGCGCGCGGGTCAATGCCTCGCCGTGGCGAGCCCGTGTCGAGCCCGAATTGCCGGTGCTGGGCGAGGTACTGCGCTTCTTCGATCAGCACCTGGCCGGACGGCGGACCGGCCTGCTCGACGAGGAGCCGATCCACTATTTCACGATGCATGCCGAGGAATGGCGATCGGCCACGAGCTGGCCGCCGGTCAAGGCGAGCCGGCGGCTCTTCGTGGCGTCCGATCGGACATTGAAGGCTGACCGCCCCGAAGCCGCGACGACAGTGCCGTATCAGGCCGACTACACCGTGGGCACCGGCAACCAGACGCGCTACGAGCGCATCTCCGGCATCGAAGCCTCGGCCTACTACGCCGACTGGACGGAGCGCGAGCGCAAGCTGTGCTCGTTCACCAGCGATCCGTTGGCCGCACCGTTGGAGATCGCCGGCCATCCCGTGCTGTCGCTATGGCTGGCGTCGAACGAGCCCGACGCATCGCTGTTCGTCTATCTCGCCGAGGTCGAGGCCCACGGCACGTCGCGCTACGTCACCGAAGGCGTGTTGCGCGCCATTCATCGCGCCGAAGCCACCGCACCGCGCAACTACCGCACGACCTGGCCGTGGCGCAGCTTCGCGCGCCGGGACGCGAGGCCGATGCCCAGGAATGAGCCGCAGTTGCTGCGTTTCGCCCTGCTGCCGACGGCTTGGCGTTTCGCCGCCGGCAGCCGCATCCGGCTGTCGATCGCCGGTGCCGACGCCGATCATTTCGTGCAGACGCCGCACGGCCGACCACCCTTGCTTACCGTGCTCGGCGGCGGCGAGAGGGCGACGATGTTGGAGTTGCCGACGGCTGCCTAACGCCGATTGAACCGCGTGGCCGGGGGGGCTAGCTTGCGGGCAAGTCAGGCGGCAGCGAACGACTGCCTGGACGAGGGGGATACCATGCCGGCTGACGGTACGACCGCCTTGGCCGCCGCCCATCGCACTTGGGCGCGCCTCGAGGACGGTATGAACTTGATCGCGGCCGCCGCGATCTTCTTTCTGATGTTCGTCGGCGTGTTCCAGATCATCGGGCGTACCGTCTTCGACACCGCGATCTACGGCTACATCGACTACATGGAGCAGGCGAGTGCGCTGTTTGCCTTCCTGGGCATCTCCTACGCCCAGCGGGTCGGCGCTCACATCCGCATGGATCTGCTGTTGCGTGGGTTCTCGCTGCGCTTCATGTGGTCGATGGAGCTGTTCGCAGTGCTGGTGGCATTGGTTGTCATTGCCATTCTGGTCGACTCGACTTGGCAGAACTTCCTGCGTGCCTACCAGCTCGGCGATTCGACCATCGACATCAAGCTGCCGGTCTGGCCGACCAAGCTTCTGGTTCCGGTGGTGCTTGCCATATTGTGCGTGCGCCTGATCCTGCAATCGTTCGACTATATCCGTTTGATCCGCTATCCCGACGCCGAGCCTATTGCCGTTCCGAAGATCGAGACCATCGAGGAGCAGGCGCAGAACGAGATCGAGGATGCGCTGGGCCGCGAGGAACGTGGCAGCAAGGAGAGCCGGCCATGAGCCTCGACCCGCTGACACTCGGCATCATCGGCTGCGGCCTGCTGATCCTTCTGTGCGTGCTGGGCGTGCGCATCGCCTATGCCGCGGCGATCGTCGGCGCCTTCGGGCTGGCGGCGCTAACTGGCTTCGGACCCGGCTTGCAGACGGTAGGCGTGGTGCCGCACGCCTCGGTCGTGAACTACACGCTGAGCGTGCTGCCGATGTTCATCCTGATCGGCTACCTCGCCTACTACGCCGGCATCACCCAGGCCGCCTTCGAGGCGGCACGGCGCTGGCTGGGCTGGCTGCCCGGAGGGCTCGCCATCGCCACGGTCTATGCCGTCGCGGGTTTCTCGGCGGTGTCGGGCGCCAACACGGCCGCGGCCGCGGTGTTCGCCAAGGTGGCGATCCCTGAGATGTTGAAAGCCGGCTACAACAAGCGGCTGGCGGCGGGAGTCGTTGCCGCCGGAGCCACGCTCGACTCGCTGATCCCGCCCAGCGCGCTGCTGGTGGTCTATGGCATCATCACCGAGCAGTCGGTCGGCAAGCTCCTGGTGGCGGGTTTCGCGCCGGGCATTTTCTCGGCCTTCGTCTACACCGCCATCATCCTGGTGATGTGCTGGCGCAATCCCGAGCTCGGCAAGCCGATCAAGGGCTATACTTGGCCGCAGCGTTTCCAGGCGCTGCCCGGCACGCTGCCGATCGTGCTGGTGATCGCCATCATCTTCTATTCCATGCTGTTCGGCTGGGCGACGCCCACCGAGGCCGGCGCACTCGGCGCGCTCTGCGTGTTCGTGATCGCACTCGCCAACAAGATGAAATGGCCCGAGCTGCGCGGCGCGCTGCTCGAGACGGCGCGGCTGACGGCGGTGATCTTCACCGTGGTGTGGGGAGTGCTGATCTTCGTGCGTTTCCTGGGATTTGCCGGCCTGCCCGAGGAGCTGGCGCGCTGGGTCACCGACCTCAAGGTGCAACCGATCTGGATCCTGCTGGCGATCTACGTCATCTACCTGATCCTCGGCACCATCCTCGAAGGCATCGGCATGTTCCTGCTGACGCTGCCCGTGGTGTTCCCGGTGGTCGAAGCGCTGGGCTACGATCCGATCTGGTTCGGCATCATCCTGGTCAAGCTGAACGGCATCGCCACGCTGTCGCCGCCGGTCGGGCTGGTGGTGTTCGTGGTCAACGGCGTGCGGCCCGACATCTCGGTCGCCGACATCTTCCGCGGCATCTGGCCGTTCATCTTCGCCGACATCATCACCATCGCCTGCCTGACAGCCTGGCCGGAGATCGTGACCTTCATCCTCGATGCGGCGGGATAGGGCTTGGTGGCGCGCCACCGAAGCGGCGCGCCACCAGCGATGGTCAGGACTTCGGTCCGGCGCCCGCCTGCGTCAGCAGGAAGTTCAGGAGCTCGCGGCCGGGAATGCCCTGGCTTTCCCGCAGCTTGACCCATTCCTCCCAGACCGGCTCGCCGCCAGCCTTGCGGAATGCGGCCAAGTCGCTGGCCGAATAGGTGAGGAACTCGAGCTTCTTCTTGAACAGCGGGATGTTCTTGTCGTCCGCCTCGGCATAGGCTTTTTTGACCGCGGCATGGGCGAGCGGCCGGGCTTCCTCGAACAGCGCCTTGTACTGGGGCGGCAGGCTGTTCCAGCGATCGACGTGAATCAGGGTCGGGCAGCCGACCGAGCCCAGCGCCATGTTCGCCGTGTACCACTTGCCGACCTCATAGGTCCGGTAGGATTGGTGGGCGTAGGTCGACGGGAAGGCAGCGGCGTCGACGGTGCCACGTTCCAGTGACGTGTAGACTTCGGTGGCGTCGACCGACGTCGGAACGGCGCCGATCTTTCTCATCGCGGCGCCGATGCCGGCCAGGGCGCGCACGCGCATGCCCTTGAAGTCGTCGACCGTCTTGGGCGCCTTGCCGCGACCCACGAACTCGTTGTTGGGCAGCAGGGCCGACAGGTAGGGGATGGCGTTCCAGCTGGCGAACTCCTTCAGCACCAACGGATGATTGTGGAATGCCAGATGCACCTTCTCCTGCACCGACGTGTCCTGGATCGGCAGGAATGGCAGGTCGAGCGCCGAGTACACCGGCAGCTTCTCCGGATGGTAGGAGGCGCAGATGTTGGTCATCTCGAGGCTGCCGACCTTGAGCAGGTCGAGCAGCTCCTTGGGCTGGCCGAAGCTCTCGTAGCCGATCTGGATCTTGAACTTGCCGCCGGTGCGCTCGTCCATGAACTTGCGCAAGGTCTCGATGTTCTGGGTGGCGGCGCGCGGCTTGCCCCAAGCGGCCAGTTTCCATCGTACTTCGGGCCCATCGACCACCTTGGCCTGGGCGAACGCGCTACCCGAGAACGCAACCACACTGGCTGCCATGACGGCAGCGAACATGCTTCCTCGACGGCTCATGAATGCCTCCCGACTTTCCTCCCGACGGTCCCCGTCCGGCCCGGCTCTGGTTCGGCCGTTGCCGATGACTTTACCGCGGCCTGGGGCGGTCGTTAAGCTCCTCCTGAGCCATGATCGACCTTGCGCGACGGACCATTTTGACCGGCCTCCTGGCGGCTGCCACGAGCGGCGTCGCGCGTGCCGCGGGCTGGCCCGACCGGCCGGTGACCTGGCTGGTGCCCTATCCGGCGGGCGGCGGTTCCGATGCGTTCAGCCGGCCGGTCGCTGCCGCGGTGGCCGACCGGCTCGGCCAACCGATGGTGATCGACAACAAGAGTGGCGCCGGCGGCACGATCGGGACGGCAGTGGCGGCGCGCGCCGCTCCGGACGGCTACACGCTGCTGGTCGGCGATAGCGGGCTCACCTACGCGCCGGCGATCTACCCCAAGGCGGGTTTCGACTTCGTCGGCGATTTTGCGCCGATCAGCGCGCTCGCCCGCCTGCCCTATGTGCTGGTGGTCAACCCCGCAAAGCTCGACGTCGCCACGCTCGCCGCCTTCATCGCCACCGCGCGCAGGTCGCCCGGCGGCATCGATGTCGGCTCGGCCGGCATCGGAACTTTGACCCACCTCGCGCTCGGCCTGTTCGAGGCGCGCGCCGGCGTGCAGCTGAACCACGTGCACTATCGCGGTGGCGCGCCGATGCTGCAGGACCTCGTGGCGGGTCACGTCGCCGCGGCGTTCGTGCTGCTGAGTGCCGCGGCCGATCTCGTCAAGTCCGGCAAGTTGCGTGCGTTGGCGGTGGCCGGCCGACGCGTCGAGCCTCTGCTGCCCGGCGTGCCGACGATGGAGCAGGCGGGCTTGGGCAACTTCCGCGCCACCATCTGGTTCGGCCTGTTCGCGCCAAGTGGTACACCGGATGCCATTCTCGACCGGCTGCATGCCGCGGTGCAGGCGGCCCTTGTCGAGGACAGGATCGAGCGTCTATGGGCGGAGCAGGGGGCGCGGGTCGAGCTGGAGAGCCGCGCCGACTTCGCACGGTTCGTGGCGGCCGACGCCGAGCGCTGGCTGCGCGTCGCCAGAGCTGCCAATCTCAAGCTGGAGTAGTCGGGATGATTTCACGTCGCGTCGCGGTCGGCGGCTTGCTTCTGGGGGTGATCGGTTCGGCGCGCGCCGCCGACTTCCCGTCGAGGCCGATGAACTGGATCGTGCCGTTCCCGCCCGGCGGCTCCAACGACATCTTCGCGCGGCCGGTCGCGGGCTTCGTCGGCCGGCAGTTCGGCCAGCCGGTAGCGGTCGAGAATCGCGGCGGCGCGGGCGGCACGCTGGGCGGCATGGTGGCTGCACGCTCGCGGCCCGACGGCTGCACGCTGCTGGTCGTCAATCCCAGCCTGACCTTCGCCTCGATCGTCTATGCCGAATCGGGGTTCGACCTGATGCGTGACTTTGCGCCGGTGTCCGGCATGGCGCAGGTGCCGGTGGCGTTGGTGATCAACCCGGCCAAGATCACGGCGCGCGACCTCGCGGGCTTCCTCACCCTGGCGCGCAGGTCGCCGGGGGCGATCAATATCGGGTCGTCGGGCCTCGGCACCATCCCGCATCTTGCCGTCGAGCTGCTGCAGCAGCGCACCGGCATCAGCCTCACGCACGTGCCCTATCGCGGCGGCGGCCCGGCCTTGCAAGACATGCTGGCCGGCCAGATCGACGCGACGTTCGCGCCGCTCAGCACCGTTGCGTCTTATGTGCAGTCGGGCCGCCTGCGGGCACTGGCGGTTGCCGCGCCGCGGCGCGAAGCGGTCATGGCCGACGTGCCGACCTTCGCCGAAGCCGGCGTGGCCGACTTCAACGTCAGCACCTGGTACGGGTTGTTCGCGCCGAAGGCGACGCCGACTACGGCACTCGACACGCTGCATGGATCTGTGCAGGCGGCGCTGGCCGATCCCGGCATCAGGGCCATCTGGACGGAGCAGGGCGCCGAGGCCGACCTGCGGAGTCGTCGGGCGTTCACCGAGTTCGTCCACCACGAAGTCGAACGCTGGAGCCGCATCGCCCGTACCGTCGGGCTGCCCATGGAGTAGCCCATGAAGGTCGAGGCGTACGCGCTGTTCCGCTGCGACGCTGGTTGGCGGACCTTTTCGTTCCTCAAGCTCACGACCGCCGACGGCATCGTCGGTTGGTCGGAGTTCAACGAGAGCTTTGGCAGCCCCGGCCTCTCTCAAGTGATCGACGCGCTGATGGGCCACGTCGTCGGCATGGATCCCAGGGATCTCGAGCTGGTCAACGCCGTGCTCGGCACCAAGACGACGCAGTCGCGCGGCGGCATCGCGCGGCAGGCCATCGCCGCCATCGAGAACGCGCTGCTCGACATCAAAGGCAAGGCGCTGGGCGTGCCGGTCTATCGGTTGTTCGGTGGCAAGCTGCGCGATCGCATTCCCGTCTACTGGTCGCATTGCGGTTCCTACCGGCTGCGCAATCCGGAGATCTGCGGCGTGCCGGCGGTGCGCACTTACGACGATATGGCGAAGCTCGGTGCCGAAGTGAAGGCACGGGGCTTCACCGCGCTCAAGACCAACGTGGCGCTCGACCTCGAAGGCAAGCTGATCGCCTACCGGCCGGGCTTCATCGTCGGCCGCGGCTTTCCGGAGCGCAACTGGGATGCCTTCATCGCCCGCAGTGCGGCCAAGACCGTCGATGCCTTCCGTGCCGGCGCCGGCGAGGACATGGGCATCATGCTCGACCTCAACTTCAACTACCGCACCGAGGGCTACCGGCGCATCGCCGAGGCTGTCGCGCCGGCTCGCCTCACCTGGCTCGAGCTCGACATCCACGATCCGAAGTCGATCGCGCTGCTGCGCCGCGATGCTCCCTGCCCGATCGCGTCGGGTGAGACGCTGCTCGAACGCCGCGATTTCCGGCCCTATTTCGAGGCCTATGCGTTCGACACGGCGATCGTCGATGTGATCTGGAACGGCTTCTACGAGTCCTTGAAGATCGCCGCCCTGGCCGATGTCTATGAGGTCAACGTCGCGCCGCACAATTTCTACGGCCATCTCGCGAGTGCCATCAGCGCTCACTTCTGCGCCGCGGTGCCGAATTTCCGCATCATGGAGATCGATATCGACGGCGTGCCGTGGCGCGACGATATCGTCACGCTGTCGCCGACCTTCGACAAGGGTGACTATCTGTTGCCCACCGGGCCAGGCTGGGGCGTCGAGGTGAACGAGGCGGGACTGCGCCGCCATCCTGTCAAGTAGGGTCGGCGGTCAGGTCGCGCCACCGCCATTCACCTGGATCATCTGACCGTTGATGTAGCCGCCGGCGTCGGACACCAGCAGACGGACGGCGGCGGCGATCTCGACCGGCTTGCCCATGCGACCGAGCGGCACGCGCTGCAGCGCCTCGGCGCGGGCCTGGGTCGAGGCGTTGTTCTCCGCCTTGTCCGGCGCGATCGGGCCGGGCGAGACGATGTTGACCGTGACGCCCTTGGGCCCGAATTCCATGGCCAGCGACTTGGTGAGGCCCCACACGCCGTGCTTGGCGACCGACACCGGCACGCGGCCGGCATGGCCATGGATGGCATTCATGCCGGCGAAGTTGACCATGCGGCCCCAGCCCTTCCGCACCATGCCGGGCAAACAGGCACGGGCGAGCCACACCGCGGCATCGAGGTCGACGGCGATGACGCGCCGCCATTCCGTCTCGCTGGTTTCGAGGAAGGGCTTGCTCGGCCGCAATGCCGCGTTGTTCAGGAGCGCGTCGACGGCACCGAAGCGGGCGATCGCTTCTTCGGCGATGCGCCGGCAGTCCTCGGGCTTGCCGACGTCGCCCATGACGACCAGGGCTTCGACACCGAGCTTTTTCGCTTCGGCGGCGACCGCATCGCACGACGCACGATCATTGGCGCCGTTGATGACGACGTTGAAGCCGTCCTCGGCCAAACCGAGCGCGCAGGCGCGGCCGATATTGCGGCCGCCGCCGGTGATCAACGCGGTGCGTCCTGCGGCGGCCATCACACCACTCCCGCCGAACGCAGGGCGGCGATCGCCTTGGCGTCGTAGCCCAAACCCTTCAGAACCTCCTCGGTGTGCTCGCCGAGCTCGGGCGTCGGCCCGAGCGCCGCGGGTTGTGGGAAGCCGGAGAGGTTGATCGGCTGGCCGACCACTTTGATGTCGCCGAGCTTGGGATGCTTGACCGATCGGGCGATGCCCAGGTGCTTGACCTGCGGTTCGGAGAAGGTTTGGTCGACGCTGTTGATCGGCCCGCACGGCACGCCGGCCTTGTTCATCGCCTCCAGCCAGTAGGCCGAGGGCTTGGTCCTGGTGATCGCGGCGATGCGCTCGTTCACCGCCTTGCGGTTCTGCGAGCGCAGGGGCCCCGTCAGGTGCTCGGGATGCTTGATCAGCTCGGGCGCCCCCAGAGCCTTGGCGCAGCGCTCCCACAAATTCTGGCCGGAGGCGGCGATGTTGATGTGTCCGTCGGCGGTCGGGAACACGCCGGTCGGGATGCCGGTGGGATGGTCGTTGCCGGCTTGCTTCGGCACTTCACCCTTGATCAGCCAGCGCGCCGCCTGGAAATCGAGCATGAAGATCTGCGCCTCGATCAGCGAGGTATGGACCCATTGGCCCTGGCCGGTGCGCTCGCGATTGTAGAGGGCGAGGATGATGGCTTGGGCGAGCAGCAGTCCCGATGTCAGGTCGGCGATCGGGATGCCGACGCGCATCGGCCCGCGCCCGGGCTCGCCGGTGATCGACATCAACCCGCCCATGCCCTGGGCGATCTGGTCGACGCCCGGTCGGGCGGCGTCGGGGCCGCTCTGGCCGAAGCCGGCGATCGAACCATAGACGATGCGCGGGTTGATCTTGGCCACGCTGTCGTAGTCGACCTTCAGGCGATGCTTCACGTCGGAGCGGTAGTTCTCGACGATGACGTCGGCTTTGGCGGCGAGCTTCATGAAGATCGCGTGACCTTCCGGGCTCTTGAGGTTGAGCGTCATTGCCTTCTTGTTGCGATGCAGGTTCTGGAAGTCGAAGCCGTGGCGGCCGCTGCCGGTCGCGTCGGCGCCCTCGTTGGCCGGTGCCTCGATCTTGATCACATGGGCGCCCCAGTCGGCGAGCTGGCGCACCGCCGTCGGCCCGGCGCGGTGCGCCGTGAGGTCGAGAACGGAAATATGGGACAGCGGCAGGGTGGTCATGGGCGTCTCCTCGCGGCGTTCGTCGTTCAGCGTCCCTTGAAGGCCGGCTTCCTCTTCTCCATGAACGCGCGCCGGCCTTCCTGATAGTCCTGGCTGTCGAAGCAGGCCTTGACCATGGCATCGAGCTTGCCGTGGTCCTGCGTCGCCTCCGGCTTGGCGATCTCGCGCGCCGCGGCCTTGGCCAGTGCGATGGTGAGCGGCGCGTTCTGCGCGATGGCGCCGGTGATGGCGCCGACCATGGCGTCGAGATCGGCGTCCGCCGCCACGCCGTGCACCAGCCCCATGCCATGGGCCTCGGCGCTGGAATACTGCTTGGCCGTGAACAGGAACTCCATGGCGCGCGGCAGGCCGACGATGCGCGACAGCCGTTCGATGCGCAGGAAGCCGTAGCCCAAGCCCAGCCTGGCGGCCGGCACGCCAAAGCGCGCGCCTTCGTTGCAGTAGCGCAGGTCGCAGCAGGCCGCGAGATTCATGCCGCCGCCGATGCAGTAGCCAGCGATCTTGGCGATGGTCGGCTTGGGGAATTCGTAGAGTGCCTCATAGCCCTGCTTGGAGATCGCATCGTAGCGTTCCTGCGCCTCGGCGTTGGCGCGTTCGCTCTCGAACTTCGAGATGTCGGCGCCGGAGACGAAGGCTTTGCCGCCGGCGCCGCTCACCACGACGCAGCGAATCTCGGGGTCGTTCTCGTAGTCCTTGAGAATGCCGACGAAGCCGTCCCACATGTCGAGCGACACGGCATTGAGCTTGGCCGGGTTGTTGAACACCAGATGACCGACCGCACCTTCTCGCCGGCCGTAGATTTTCTGCTCGTGCATGTGTCGTCTCTCCCGCAGTCGTGATCAGTATAGCCCGCCCGGCGGTCGGAATAAGGTGAGTGGACCGGCAGGACCGACGCGTCAGTCGATCTGCGAGTGCTCCGAAACCCTCCGGCAGGCGAAATCGCTGCCGAGGCGGGCGATCGTGTCGCGGCCAGCGCTTAGTTGAAGATCGCCACCTCGTCCACCGCCACCGGCTTGGCGAGCAGGTTGAGCGCTTCCAGCGTCATGATGGTTGCCGCCCATCCCGCGCGGGTCTGAATACCGGTCGGCGGGCCGGAGAGCTGCTGCGACACGGTCACCATGCTGCGATCGATGTAGCGCGGGGCGATTCGCGGGAAGAGTTGCGCGAAGTGGTTGGCGGCCTCGATCGGCCGCTCGTTCACGAGATTGTAGCCCTCCTGCACGGCATCGTCGATCTTCTCCGCGATCGCGCGTCGATCGGGATCGGCCCAGGCGGCGTCGTTGACGATCAAGTTCAGCGAATAGGCGCGCACGCCGAAGTCGCTCAGACGGATCATGGTGATGCGACGGCCATCGGCGATCAGCTCGGATGGCGCCATCTCGTCGTAGTCCATCAGCGCGTCGACCTTCTTGTCGATCAGGGCGAACGTGTCCCAGTCGACCGGCACCACCTTTATCCGGCTGGCGTCGAGCTTGTTGGCGGCGACCAGGGCGCGGAACTCCTCGGCATTGATGCTGCCGGGCACGATGCCGAGCGTCTTGCCGTAGAGGTCGCGCGGATGGGCGATGCGATCCTCGGAGCGGCTGTAGATCACGGTCGGCGTCTTGGGATAGTAGACGGCGAGGCTCTTGATCGGCAGGCCGCGCGAGCGGCCGAGCACGGTGGCGATGCCGCTCGACGATCCGATCCAGTAGGGGCTGCCGTCGGCGATCTTCGCCATCGCAGACAGCGCGCCTTGCGCTTCGGCAAAGCTCACTTCCAGCCCACGGCGCTCGAAGGCGCCGATCTGACGGGCGAGAAAGAAACCCGCGTAGGTCGGCAGCGGTTTCCAGTCGAGCAGGATCTCGACTTTCTCGAGCTTGGCGCCGGATTGGGCCGCTGCCCGGCCGGTCGCGCCGATGAGCCCGGACGTCATGAGCATGGCGACGATGGAGCGACGTGAGGCGGTCGACATGCCGACGATTATCGCGCACCGGTATCGGTTGTTAAGGCCTTTCACTGGGGGTTGATCGAGTCGAGATTTGTCCGGCATTGTTGGCCGATGTCACGAATGCCCTCGAAATCCGACCTGATGCGATGAAAGCCCTGGTTACGGCCGTGTTGGCGCTGCTCCTGCTGACCGGCTCGTCTCTTGCGCAGACTCTCGAAGCCGACATGCGCACCGCGGCGGGCGCCTATGAGCGCAAGGACATGGCGACCGCGGTGCGGATCTGGACGGAATGGGCGGGCAAAGGCAACGCCGAGGCGCGGACCCTGCTCGGCGCCATGTACTGGAGCGGCGAGGGCGTGCGGCGCGACCACCGGGAGGCGGCGCGTCTCTATCTTCTCGCCGCCAACCAGGGCTATGCCCGGGCGCAGAACGACATCGGCTTCATGCTGGGCTTCGGCGAGGGCATTCCGCCTCAGGACAACATCGAAGCCTACAAATGGCTCAAGCTCGCCATCCAGGGCTACACCGCCAAGAATCAGGCTCGTCTCGATCAGGCGCGCAAGGATCTCGCCACCCTTTCTAGGCGCATGAGCCCTGCGCAAATCGCCGAGGCAGAGCAGCGCGTGAAAGCCTGGAAGCCGGTACGGTAGCTGTGGCAAGGTCGGGACGACACCGGCTTCTCACCGAAGATCACTGGCGCGCGGCATCATAGCGTCGCACACAAGAGTTCATGAACAGAGCCTCCCTCGTTGCGGCGCTCGCCGTCTCATTGTCGGTCGCCGGTCTGCCGCTCGCCGCGTCGGCCGACGAGAGGCTGCAGGCCGAGGAACGCCTGCTGGGCATGGCCGACGAGCAAGCCCGCGACGAGGCCTATCAGCCTTTCACCCGTGAAATCGCCCGAAGCGGCAAGATCGCGCGAACATTCGACGAGGCGTTGGTCGAGGCGGGCGTCGCGGCGGCGACCATGCTCGACGCGCGGCGCGCCTTGGCGACCGTGCTCGACATCGAACGGGACGTCAGGCCGGGCGATCGCTTCTACGTGCGCTACTAACAGGCCTTCACCGCCGACGGCGGGCAGCTCGGCATCGGCCGGGTGTTGTGGGTCGAGCTGCAGACGGCGGCGCGCGGCACCGTCGCGATCCATCGCTTCCGCCTGCGCGACCGGGTCGAGCGGTTCTGGCTCGCCAACGGTCAGTCGGCGACGCCCATGGCGCTGCGCCTGCCGCTCAACGTCATCTCGGTGTCCTCGGGATTTGGCTTGCGCGCCGACCCGTTCGACCAGCCGCCGGCCCTTGCCGCCACCGGCAAGCCCGCGCCCATGGGTGGTCCGCGGCGCAACATGCCTCTGCCGCCGGGCCTGCCAACCGGCGGCCCAAGCAGCAGCGGCGGTTCGATCGGACTCTCGCCGTCGCCGGGCGGTTCGTCGGATTTCTCGCCCTACACGAACTGGCATGCCGCCCCGCGCACCGGCGCGCTGTTCATGCATGAGGGCATCGACCTGGTGGCGCCGGCCGGCACGCCGGTCTATGCCGCCGCCGACGGCGTGGTCGTGGGCGCCGCCCCCAACGGGCGCTACGGCAACTGGATCCGCATCGAGCACGCCGGCAACCTCGCCACGGTCTACGGCCATCTCATGGCCTTCGCGCCGGGCATCGGGCCCGGCGAAAGCGTGGTGCGCGGCGAACTGATCGGTTTCGTCGGCAGCACCGGCCGCTCGACCGGCGCGCATCTGCACTTCGAGCTCTTGAGCGACGGCAAGCCGGTCAACCCGATCACCCATCCCGAGCTCAGGGCCATGCAATTGCGCGGCCTCGACCTCGACCGTTTCCGCAAGCAGGTGGCGCGCTCGCACGAAGAGCGCGCGCGCGAGGCCAAGGCGGTCGCCAAGCTCTAGGAACGGTCGGCCGCCTAGTGTCCTGATTCGGAAGTTTTGATGATCTTGGCCTGAGTGTCAGCGGTTCTGAGTGTTGCAAGGCAGAAGCGCTTGATGGCGGCCAGGATGTCGGAGGCCGACTTGGTCCATCTGAAGGGCTTG
>VGCQ01000005.1 GCA_016870055.1 Alphaproteobacteria bacterium
GGATCGATGGCGCGCAGCAGCAGGGCATTCAGCAGCACGAGGATGGCCACGGCCCACGGCGCGCGCACGTTACCTCGGCCAAACAACCAGTCCATGCGCATGCCGCGCCGATCCCCCTGCAAACATCACTTTACTCAGGAAGTCGGGCAAGCAAAATAGCTTGCTTGTCCGACGGAAGCCGACACGCCGTCCTGCACGGCATCTACCTCAAGCTTGGTTCCCTGGCGCTGTTCTGCACCATGGATGCCTTGGTGAAGGCGCTCGGCAGCACCTATGACGCCTTCCAGCTCATGTTGTCGCGCAGCGTCGTCGCCTTGCTGCCGGTGGCGGTCATGATCTGGCGCGCCGGCGGCATGAAGTCGGTGCGCGCCAACCGGCCTTGGCTGCAGGCGGTGCGTATCTGCGTGGCGTTCGGCAGCACATTTGGCTTTTTCTATGTCTTCCCGCGCATGCCGCTGGTCGACGCCTATGCGATCTCCTTCGCGGCGCCGCTGTTCATGGTGGCGCTGTCGGTGCCGATGCTGGGCGAACCGGTTGGCTGGCGGCGCTGGACGGCCGTGGTCGTTGGCTTCATCGGCGTGCTGATCATGCTCGATCCGTGGGGGATCGAGATTCACACCATGTCGCTCATCGTGCTGGGGGCCACTTTCTGCTACGCCCTGTCGACCGTGATGATACGGCTGCTCAGCCGTCACGATTCGGACATCGTGGCGTTGTTTTGGCTGTTCTTGGCGACCAGCGTCGCCTCGCTGGCCGGCGCGATTCCCACCTGGATATGGCCGACGCCGATCGATTGGGTTTGGCTTCTGATGATCGGCCTGCTGGGTGGCGTGGCGCAGATCCTGAGCACGCGGGCGTGGCGGCTGGCCCCGGCGGCCATCCTGGCGCCGTTCGACTACACGTCGATCGTGCTCGCCGTCCTGTTCGGCTATCTTTGGTTCAAGGAAGAACCGTCATGGACGGTGTGGCTTGGCTTGCCGCTGGTCATCGGCTCGGGGCTGTACATCCTCCATCGTGAGCGCGTCCGCGCCCGGCAGCGCGCCATGGCCGCTTTGCCCTGAACGACACTGCCCAGATCGATTATCCGTAACCTAGGTGAGGATATTCGGCCAGCATTGACGAACCGATCGGGCCACCACATCTTGTGGTTATGAGCGACACTTTCTCCGTGACGGCGAACGCAGCCAAGCGGATCGCCTTTCTTGCAGCCAAGGAGACCAAGCCCGTCATGATGCGGGTGGCGGTCCTGGGCGGCGGCTGCTCGGGCTTCCAGTACAATTTCTCGTTCGAGGAACAGCGCAACGACGACGATTTCGTGATCGAACGCGATGGCGCCGCGGTGCTGATCGACAGCACGTCGCTCGAGCTCCTGAAGGGCAGCCAGCTCGACTACGTCGAGGAGATGGTCGGGTCGTCCTTCCAGGTGAAGAATCCCAACGCAACCTCGTCCTGCGGCTGCGGCAACTCCTTCAGCGTGTGACCGGGCCGCGATGAAGATCGCGACCTGGAACGTCAACTCCGTCCGCAAGCGGACCGGAAACCTCGTCGCCTGGCTGCAGAACGCCAAGCCCGATGTCGTGGTCCTGCAGGAGATCAAGGCGCAGGAAGCGCAGTTCCCGCGGCTGGAGATCGAGGCCGCCGGCTACAAGGTCGAGATCGTCGGCCAAAAGGGTTTCAACGGCGTCGCCCTGCTGTCGCTGCATCCTGTCGAGATCACCGCCCGCGCCCTGCCCGACGCCGAGGCCGACGAGCCGGCGCGCTACATCCAGGGCCGCATCGCCACGCCAAAAGGGCCGCTGACGGTGGGCGGCATCTATCTGCCCAACGGCAATCCCATCGCCACCGACAAGTTCACCTACAAGATCGCCTGGATGGGCCGGCTGATCCGCCAGGCCAAGGCATTGCTGCAGGCCGAGGAGATGTTCGTGCTGGGCGGCGACTACAACGTTTGCCCCACCGACCTGGACGTCTACGACCCGAAAGCCTTCGCCAATGACGCGCTTTGCCAGCCGCAGTCGCGTGCCGCCCTGCGCACGCTGCTCAATCTCGGCCTGACCGATGCCGTTCGCGCCTTCCACCAGGACGCGCCCTGCTACACCTATTGGGACTATCAGGCCGGCGCATGGGCCAAGGACTGGGGTCTGCGCATCGACCATTTGTTGCTGTCGCCGCAGGCTGCCGACCGGCTGGCCGCGGTCGGCATCGATAAGCCCGAGCGCGGCCGGCCCGATCCGTCGGACCACGTGCCGGTATGGTGCGAGCTCGACCTCGCCGCTTGAAGTCAGATCATCGACGGATCGGTGTCCAGTCCCAGCAGCACGCGACCGGCGACCTCGTAGCTGGGCGGTGCCACCATCATGTGCTGCGTGATCACGTGCACGTCGCGGAAGCGGCGCTGCAGAGGGCTGGTGCGATAGACCGAACTGCCGCCGGCCATGGTGTAGCAAAGATCGACGGCACGCACCGCAGCATCGGTCGCATTGGTCGAGGCAAGCCGCAGCGCCATGCGTTGCCGGAGTGAAATCTCGCCACCCTGGTCGGCCGCCCCCCACGCCTCCTCGACCGCCTCGACAAGGAAAGCGCGCGCGCCGCGCACCGCAGCTTCGGCCTTGGCGATGTCGGATTGGGTGGCGTTGCGCTCGGCGAGCTTGCGGCGACTGAGCGTCGGCACCTTGGCGCCGGCCAGTTCGGCGAGATCCTCGATCGCGCCCCGGGCGATACCCAGTGCCACCGCGCCACATCCCATGGCGAGCAAGCCGAACACCGGGAAGCGATAGAGCGGTGCGTCGACGCGCGGCCGATCGCGGGTCAAGGACACGGCATGAGACAGCGGCACCGTGAGCTCGCGCACGCTCATGTCGCACGAGCCGGTGCCGCACAGGCCGGAGCTGTACCAATTGTCTTCGAAGGCGATCCGGTCGCGCGGGAAGTAGACCGTCAGCACCTCCGGCACGCCATCGCGGATCAGGCGCGGCTTGCCGTTTTCCCAGGCCACGCAGCCGCCCTTCATCCATTGCGCATGGCTGTTGCCCGACGCCCACTGCCAGGAGCCGTCGACGATCCAGCTGTCGCCGCGCCGCTCGGCCTTGCCGCGCGGGGCGAAGATGCCGCCGGTGACGGCGTCGGGCGCACCGTGGATCAGCTTGGCCGCCTCTGGCTCGAGCCAAGCCGCCGTCATGCCCGACGTGGCGCCGATCATGACGTTCCAGCCGACCGCGCCGTCGGCCTGCGAGGCCGTCTCGATCGCTTGTAGCAGCACCAGCGGATGGGCAGCATGACCGTGCAGGCTTTCGGGGACGCAGAGCTTGAAGACGCCGGTGCCGATCAGGAGCTGCGCGATGTCGGCCGGCAGCCGGCGCGCCGTCTCGATCTCGGGCGTGCGTTCGGCGAGCGACGGCAGCAACGGCTGCAGCCGGTCGAGAACGGGGTGCGAGGTCGCCATGCCGCCACTACTCCGCGCCCGACCCGATCACGCCGCCGTCGGCGATGATGCACTGGCCGCAGACGAAATTACCGGCCCTCGACGCCAGGAACACCGCAACACCGCCGATATCGTCGGGCTGGCCGATACGCTTCAGCGCCGCCTTGCCCTCGTTGGCGCGGCGGATGTCGGGATTGTCCCACAGCGCCTTGGCGAAGTCGGTCTGGATCAGGCCCGGCGCGATGGCGTTGACGCGGATGTTGTGCTTGCCCCACTCCATGGCGAGCGACTTCACCAGCGAAAGGTCGGCCGCCTTGCTCATGTTGTAGGCGGCGATGTGCGCCGAGCCGATCAAGGCGCCGATCGACGAAATAACGATGAACACGCCGTCCTTGCGCTCGGCCATCTCGGGGCCGACCATGTTCATCAGCCAGAGATTGGACATCACGTTGTTCTGCATGATCTTGGCGAACACTTCCTCCTTCAGCCCGGTGAGCGGCCCGAAGTAGGGGTTGGAGGCCGCGTTGCAGACCATGATGTCGATCTTGCCGTAGGCCTTGCGCGCCGCGGCGACCAGGTTCTCGAGCTGGGCCTTGTCGGAGATGCTGGCGGCGACCGCCGTCGCCTCGCCGCCCTTGGCCTTGATGCCTTTCACGACCTCCTCGCAGGCCGGCAGCTTGCGGCTCGACACGACGACCTTGGCGCCATGAGCTGCCATCTGCTCGCAGATCGAGCGGCCGATGCCGCGACTGCCGCCCGTCACCACCGCCACCTTGCCCGTCAGGTCGAACATCATCGCGTCGTCTCCTCAATGCTCTGTCATCGCCTCAGCCGACCTTAGCGGCGCGGACAAACAGCGCAATCAACTCGACATGCGCCGACCAAAGGAACTGGTCGATCGGCAGCAGTTTCTCCAGCCGATATCCGCCTTCCTGAAGGGTGCGCGCATCGCGGGCGAAACTGCCGGGATCGCACGAGGCATAGACCACGCGCGACACCGTGGATTGCGCCAGCTCGGCTGCCTGCGCCGCCGCCCCGGCGCGCGGCGGATCGAGCACGACGGCGTCGAAGCCCGTGAGCTCTGCCACGGTCAGGGGACGTCGGAAAAGATCGCGCCGCTCGGCGGCGATCCGGCCGCCAGCCAGTCGACGCGCCGCGGCCAATACCGCAGCGACGGCCGCGGCATCGCTCTCGAACAGGCTCGTCCGGCCAGCCCGGCCGAGCGACAGCGCGCCAACCCCGGCGAACAGATCGGCCAGTCGGTCCACACCCTGCGTCCACTCGGCGATCGCCGCCTGCATCGCCCGTTCGGCGCCACGGGTCGCCTGCAGGAAGACACCGGGCGGCGGTTCCACCCGCAGGTCGCCGAAGATCATCAGCGGCGGTCGCCGGACGACCACCGGCTCGGCCGCAGCACGATCGCCCCAACTCAGCCGCGCGAGGTCGGCGCGCTCGGCCAACGCCACCAACGCCTCCCGGCGCTCCAGCGACAGGTCGAGCCGCCGATGCGGTCGCACCAAGAGGTCGAGCCCGCCATCGGTCTCGTTGACCACCGCGTCGGCTGCCGCTCCATCGGGCAGCACGGAAGCCAGACCGGCGCGCAGCGACGACACCAGCCCAGACACTGCAGGTCGAGCGACGACGCACGTCGCGACATCGGCGATCCGCGGGCTTGTCCTCCGGTGGAAACCAGCCAGCAGCTTCCGGCCCTGCCGGCGCACCACGAAGTCGGCGCGGCGGCGCTCACCCTCGCGGCAGGCCACCGGCGGCTCGAATGGCGGCGTCGCGACCCCACGTTGCGTCAGCGCGCGGGCGATCAAGGAAACCTTCCATGCGCCGTAGGCATCGCGCCGCCAGTGCTGCAAGGCGCAGCCGCCACAGTCGCCGAAATGGGCGCAGGGCGGCGCCTCGCGATGGCGCGATGGCGCCAGCACCTGCACGAGATCGGCGACGATCCCTTCGCCTCGACGTTCGCGGGGTTCGGCTTCGACTGTCTCGCCCGGCAAGCTGTAGGGCACGAAGTAGCGCTGGCCGTCCTTCTCGGCGACGCCATCGCCGCGGCCGCCGACTTCCTGAATATCGAGCGTGACGCTCACATCGAGCTCATCCCAGCCAGCTCTTGGCTGGCCGCATCTCGCCGACCAGCAAACCCACCACGTTCTTGACCGGCGGATGGACGATCTCGTCGCGGAGGCTGGCTGGCAGCACGCCGAGATGGCCGAGCACGGCGGCCATCGCGACTTCGGCGGCGCGGCCTGCGCCATCCCTCATCTTGAGCGCGACACCCAGCCCCAGAGTCGGCAGCATGCCGCAGAACATGCCCTCGGCGCCGCCCTTGACCTGGGCGATGCCGGGCAGCGCCTCGTTGAGACGGGTGCCGAAGCTGCCGGTGCCGGCCATCATGAACGGCTCGGCGTTCATTGCCGCACGAATGCGCGTCGCCGCCTCGGCGTGCTTGTTCGACAGCCGCGACGGATCGGCCATGCTGGCCATCGCCTGGGCGAGGAGCTTGAGCGGCGTAGCAAGAGTCGGGATGCCGCAACCGTCGGTGCCGTGGCGAAAGCCGTTGGCGTCGGCGCCACAGAGATCGCTCATCACGTCGCGCAGGCGGCGCTGCACCGGGTGGTCGTACTTGATGTAGCCCTCGGTCGGTTCGCCATACTGGACCGCCGTGGTCAGCATGCCGCTGTGCTTGCCCGAGCAATTGTTGAAGGCCGGCGTCGGCGCCTTGCCCTCGCGCACCAGCGCTTCGATGCTGTGCTGCAGGCGCGGCGCGTGCGTGCCGCATTCGAGATCGTCTTCGCCCAAGCCGACAGCCTTCAGCCAGGAGCGAACCGTCTCGACATGGCGCTTCTCGCCGAGATGGGACGCGCAGGCGAGCGAGATGTGCTCGTTGCCCAATCCGAATCGCTCGACCGCGCCGCTTTCGACGAAGGCCATGGCCTGGATCGGCTTGTTGGCCGAGCGCGGCAGTACGGGCTGGTCGATGTCGCCCCACGCCGCCACGACCATACCGTCGGGTTTCACGACCGCAGCGATGCCTTCATGGTGGCTTTCGACCACCGGGCCGCGCGTGACTTCGATCAGGACGGAACTCTTGCTCACCGGGTGCGCTCCAATTTGATGACCGTGACATTGTCCTGATGTTCCTTGGCGACTGCCAGCACGGCGTCGATCAGTCCAGCCGACGACTTGGCCGCGGCGGCGGCGATCTCGGCCTCGCTCAACGACTGTACGCCGTCGCTGCACAACAAGAGCTTGGCATCGGGGCCGAGCCTGTGGCTGCCGCGATCGATCAGGTTGAGCGGCTGCCCCATGACGGCTTCGCGCAGCGTATGACGGCCGGGGTGGTGGGCGGCGTCTTCGACCGACAGCATGCCCCGCGCGACCAGCGCAGCGATCTGAGGCGCCATCGAATGGTCGGCGTTGAGGCGCTGCAGCCGACCGGCCGAGACGACGAAGAACGGCGAATCTCCGACGCTGACCCAGCGCACCTCGTCGCCGCGTATCAGTACGCCGACCAGCGTGGTGCCCATGCCGGCAAGCCCCGGCTTCCCGGCCGCCGCCCGGCGGACCGCGGCATTGGCCTCCTCGAGGCCATCGAGCAGGCTGCCCCCCTGCTCGACGGCATTGAGAAAAGCCTCGACCGCGACCTTGCTTGCCACCGCACCGCCGGCATGCCCGCCCATGCCGTCGGCGACCACCGCCAGCAGCGAGCCGTCGCCCAGGGCGCGCAGCGCCCAGCTGTCCTCTTGATACGGCCGTGCGCCCTTGTGTTGGCTGCCCTCGCCCCGCCAGCCTGCCGCCATCGTCGGTACCGGCCTAGTGCCAAACCGCCGGCAGCTTGCTCAATCCACGCAAAGTAAAGCTGTGTCGCCAAGCCGGCTTGTCCTTCTCCGGCAGGGTGAGATTGGGCAGGCGCTCGATCAACGCGGTAAAGACCAACTCGGCTTCGAGTCGGGCCAGTTGGGCGCCCAGGCAATGATGGATGCCGCCGCCGAACGACATTGGCCGGATATTCTCACGCCCGACGTCCAGGCGATCGGGATCGGAGTACTGGGCGGGATCACGGTTGGCCGCACCCAGCAGCACCACGATGCTCTGATCGGCCGGCAAGGTCACGCCGCCCAATTCGACCTCGGTATTGGTCACCCGTCCGCTGAGCTGCACGGAAGAATCGTAGCGCAGCAGCTCCTCGACGGCGTTGGGGATCAGCGATGGATCGGCCTTGAGCCTCTCCCACTGATCGGGGTTGCGATGCAGGGCGAGCAGACCGTTGCCGATCAGGTTTGTCGTGGTCTCGTGGCCGGCGCCGAACAGCAGACCGATATTGGCCTCCAGTTCCTCGGCGCTGAGCTTGTCTCCCGCCTCCTCGGCGCGCACCAGTTCGGTCGTGAGGTCGTCCTGCGGCTCGCGGCGCCGCAGCTCGCAGAGTTGCCGGAAATAAACACCGGCCATCTGCGTCGCGAGGTTGGCCTGGTCGAGTTCGGCGCGGCTCATCGGCACCGGCTCGAGGATGCGGCCATTGACGTTGCTGCCGGCAAGGAATGGCGCCCGGTGAGCTTCGGGAATGCCCAGCATGTCGCAGATCACGATCACAGGCAGGCGATGGGCGAGATCGCGCATCACGTCCATCTCACCCTTGTCGATCACACGATCGAGCTGGTCATCGACGATTTTCCTGATGCGCGGCCGCATGTCGGCGACGCGACGGGCGGTGAAGGCCTTGATGACGAGGCCGCGCAGCCGCGTATGGTCAGGCGGATCCAGGACCAACATGGTGCGCGCGAGATTGGCGATCGCCGGTTCCTTCATGCGCGCCAAGTCGCCGTAGCGGCGTTGAATGTTGCCGGCAAAGTCCTTGCCGAACCGCTTGTCGCGCAAGGCAAGGGCGACATCGTGGTAGCGTGTGATCAGCCAGAAGCCCTGTGGCGTCCTGAGGACCGGTGCGGCCTCGCGCAAGCGGCGGTAATACGGATAGGGATCGACGATGAAGTCCGGATCGAGCGGATTGAACTCCAGCTGCGTTTCGGCTTTCCCTGGCGGTGTCATGTCGTTCATGACCGCATCCATAGCACGAAGCCCCTTGCCGCGCGAACAAGCAACGCCCTAGCATCACGGCATGTTCTCGCCGATCCAGGAGCTGCGAGGCGCCGTCCACATCGAGCTCAACATCGTCTCGACCGGTTTTGGCGGTCGTTTGCAGCTTCCTGGACAAGCCGTCGCTAGAACATGCCATGTCACGGGCAGCCATTTCGCGTGGACCATGCGAGCCAATGACCAAGCCGCCGTGCCCGGAATCGAGTGCTTCCCGAGTGACCCGAGTGTCCTCGTCCTATGCTCCGACACTGCCGCGTCGCATCAACGCAAGCCATTGAATGCCATGGTGGAGGATCGGCACGGGATGGTCCGTCTCGATGACATGTCGGATCCCGAAGTGCGCCCAAGCCGCGAACGCCCGATCTGCCCACAGCCCGGATCCGGTGTTGTCGCTATCGACATCCTAGGATCAAAGCCGGGTGAGCTCCGTCAAAAGGGCCACGCAAGGGCTGCGAATTGACCGCCGCCGACTCCCTTCAATTGCCATCGGCCAAAAGCCGCGATTTCTTGTTGCGCGTAGGCTCGCGCTACGTCGCGATCTTGGTATTGCTCATGCACGTGCCGCTGGCGCTCATCGTCGGCCAAGCCTATTGGCTGAACACGATTCTGCCGAGCATGGCGTTGACCTGCCTGCATTTCCTGATGCCGGCCATTGTCACCCGCTTCGGTACGCTTCCCAGTGCCGTCTGGTTCCTGTCACTTTCGGCCTTCCACACCTTCTGGATCAGCGTGTGGTGTGGCGCAGCGAGCGGCACGCACTACTACTTCTTCTCGATCTCGGCGGTCAGCATCTACGTTTTCCATGGCTATCGGCGCGTCTGGTCTATTCTTTTCGTCGCGCTGTGTGCCTGCTTGTTCGCCATCGTCGAAGTCTTCGTCAGAGGCAATGGCTTGGTTATCGCCATCTCGCCCGAGGTGGCGCCGTGGTTAGCCACGGCAAACGGCCTCGCTTCGTTCGGCATCACCACTTTGATCGGCATGGAATTCTCGCGCGCCACGACGGAGGCCGAACTACTGCTCGCCGCCGAAAAAGACCGTTCCGAGCGCCTGCTCCTCAACATCTTGCCCGAGCCGATCGCTGAACGACTGAAGAAGAGCGACGGCGAGGTGATTGCCGACCGGCTCGACCAAGTTTCAGTCATGTTCGCGGACCTCGTAGGCTTCACGCCCTATGCCCGCAATCGCGAACCGGCGGCGGTCGTCAATACGCTGAACGATCTGTTCAGTCGCTTCGACGGTCGTGTCGATACCCTCGGACTGGAGAAGATCAAGACCGTGGGCGATGCCTACATGGTCATCGCCGGCGCCCCGACCGTCCGCCCCGACCACCTCGAGGCGTTGGCGTCGCTCGCGCTCGACCTCGTCGACGAGGTCGGTCGCTACCGCGATCCTAATGGTGACAGCTTTTCAGTGCGTATTGGGCTGCATGTCGGCCCGGTCGTCACGGGCGTGATCGGCACGCGCAAGATGGCTTACGATGTTTGGGGGGATACGGTGAACGTGGCAAGCCGGCTGGAAAGCACGAGCCTGCCCAACCGCATCCATGTCTCCCCGCAGGTCGTGCGCGATCTATCGGAAAGATTCATCTTCGAAGCGCGCGGCCTAACAGACATCAAGGGGGTTGGGCCGATGCCCACTCACTTCTTGGTCGGCAAGAAAGTCCCGTAGAGTTTCACGCCGGCAAGAGGTGGCGCATGGCGCGTCCAGTTGCAACTAGCCGAACGCGCCACGCCCTTTGAAATCGCTCTTCAAACCAACGCGTTTGCACTAGCGGTGTTGCCGTTGGCCGTGCGGGAAAACCAGCGACTGCAGATAGCTCAGCACGAACCAGACGGCGAGGAAGGCCACGCACTCGAGGGCGAAACTCTTGAACTTGAAGAAGAACTCGGCGACGGCAAAAGCGACCAGGAACGGCACCGCCTCTTGCTTGGCCGCCACGCGGAGGCCAAGGTCCTTGATGAGCGAGAACATCGTATCTTCCCCTTGTTCGTGTAGTTCGTCTCGGCGACGCCATTGAAGTCACTTGGGTTCAGAAATTCAAGCCAATCCGACGATGCCCACCATCCCCTACTACGATTGGATCGCCCACCATGCCGGCCGGCGGCCAACCAAGCTGGCGATTCACGACCTGCACACCGCGCGCAAGCTCACTTATGCCGACCTCCACGCGCGGACCGAAAGGCTGGCATCGGCGCTTGCTCGGCAGGGCATCGGCAAGGGTGATCGCGTGGCCCTGCTCGCCCCGAATTGCGCCGAATATTTCGAGCTGCAGTTCGCTTGCGGGCGGCTCGGCGCCATCATGCTGCCGCTCAACTGGCGGCTCGCGGTGCCGGAGCTGCAATACATCCTGGGTGATTCGACACCCAGCCTGTTGATCCACGACAAGAGTTTCGCCGAGCAGGCGCGCCAATTGTCGAAACGACTTCTCGAAATCGATCACGAGTCTCCCGACAGCGCTTACGAGCAGGCACTGGCCGCCGCGCCGCCATTCTCGGCGTCGGCCACCCTCGACCACGACGACATCGCCATGGTGATGTACACCTCGGGCACCACCGGCCATCCCAAGGGTGCCATCATCACCCATGGCATGACCTTCTGGAACTGCGTGAATCTCGGCATCCCGGCCCTGGTCACGCCCGAGACCGTGCAGCTCGTGGTGTTGCCGCTGTTCCACACTGGCGGCCTGAATTGCTACGCCAACCCCGTGCTGCATGCTGGCGGCACCATCCTCGTCATGCGCGCGTTCGACCCCGGGGCGGCGCTCGACTGCATCTCCGACCCCGCCTTCGGCATCACTCACTTCTTCGCCGTGCCGGCGCCCTACCAATTCATGATTCAGCATCCCAAATTCCCGACCGCCGATTTGTCGCGCCTCAGGGTCGCCGGTGTCGGCGGCGCGCCCTGTGCGCTGACCATTCTCGAAACCTGGACGGGGCGCGGCGTCTCACTGGTTCAAGGCTGGGGCATGACCGAGACCAGCCCGGCCGGCACCATGCTCGACGCCACCGACGCCATCCGCAAGCTGGGCTCCGCCGGCAGGGTGCTGATGCATACCGCGATCCGCATCATCGATGACAAGGGCAACGACGTGGCGACGGGCGACATCGGCGAACTGCTGATCAAGGGGCCCAACATCACGCCAGGCTATTGGAACAATCCGCAAGCCACGACCAAGTCGTTCACCGACGGTTGGCTGCATACCGGCGACGCCGCACGGCAGGATGACGAGGGTTTCGTCTATATCGTCGATCGCTGGAAGGACATGTACATATCCGGTGGCGAGAACGTCTATCCGGCCGAAGTCGAGAACGTGCTGTTCCAAATCCCGGACGTGGCCGACGCCGCCATCATCGGCGTGCCCAGCGAGCGCTGGGGAGAGGTCGGGCTGGCCGTCGTCGTGCGCAAGCCGGGCGCGACGATCGACGAAGGCCACGTGATCCGCCATTGCCTGGGCAAGCTCGCCAAGTTCAAGGTGCCGCAGTCGGTCGCCTTCACCGACGTTTTGCCGCGCAACGCCACCGGCAAGGTCTTGAAGCGCGAGCTGCGCGTTCAGTTCGTCGGGATGGACAAGCCGGCGATCACTTAGACCAGCGGCACGTAGTCGTAGTCCCCGATGCCCTGCAGGACCAGGAAGGTGAGCGACGTCTTGCCGGCATTGGTCACCAGATGCGGTCGGCCGGCAGCGGCGGTGAAACTCTCGCCCGGGCGCAGACGGATCTCCTGCTTGGGGTCCTGCAGGAACAATCGCATCTCGCCATCCAGAACATAAAAGGTATCGGCGATCGCGGTGTGATAGTGCCAAGGCACGGTCTGCGTCGGCGACAGTTGTAGCTCTGTGATGTGGAAGCCTGGGCGTGCGGCATGGCGCACGCGGCGCTCCACTTCGTAAAGGTGACTGGCGTCCTTGAGGGGCTCGTGCTTGCGTTTCGCCGTCATGCTAGGCCACCTTGCGTGTGTGTGGGGAGATCATAGGAAACACAATGCTGACAATCTACGGCGTCCATCGCTCGCGCGCCTCGCGCAACATCTGGCTGGCCCACGAGCTTGGCCTGCCCTTCAAGCACGTGCCGGTGACCCAGCACTATCGGCTGGCCGACGCCGCCGCCCCCGGGGCGCCGATCAATACCCGATCGCCCGAGTTCCTGAAGGTCAATCCCAACGGCCACATCCCGTCGATCGACGATGACGGGCTGGTGCTGCACGAGTCGCTGGCCATCAACCTCTACCTCGCCAAGAAGCACGGCGGCGGCCTGGCGGCGCGCTCCGCCGCCGAGGATGGCCAGATGGCCATGTGGTCGCTGTGGGCGGCGACCGAAGTCGAGCCGCACGCCATCAACATCATCTATCACCGCGTCGGCAATCCCACCGGCCTCAAGGACCCAAAGGTCGCCGACGCCGCCGTGGCGGCCCTGCGTGGACCGTTCGCCGTGCTCGAGCGAGCGCTCGCCGGCAAGAGCCACCTCGTCGGTGATCGCTTCACGGTGGCCGACATCAACGTCGCCGAGGTCGTGCGCTACGCCCAGGCGGCGCCGGAGCTGTTCGCCGACGCGCCCAAGGTCAAAACCTGGCTCGCCGCCTGCCAGGCACGGCCGGCCTTCCGCAAAATGTGGGAAGCCCGCGAGAAGGAGCCGGCGTAGCGATCGCGGCTCAGACCGCCGCCAACGCCTGGTCGAGATCGGCCAGGATGTCGTCGATATGCTCGATGCCGATCGACAGGCGCACGTAGCCCGGCGAGACGCCGGTCTTGGCCTGCTCCTCCGGCGTGAGCTGCGAATGAGTGGTCGAGGCGGGATGGATGGCAAGGCTGCGCGCGTCGCCGATATTGGCGACGTGGTAGAACATCTTGAGGCTGTCGATGAACTTGCGGCCGGCCTCGATGCCGCCCTTGAGCTCGAAGCCGAGCAGAGCGCCCATGCCGCGCGACAGGTAGGCCTCGGCCCGCCGCTTGGCCTCGCCCGTCATCAGCGACGGGTAGATCACCTTGGCGATCTTGGCGTGCTTGGCGAGGTGCTGCGCCACCTTGGCGGCGTTGTCGCAGTGCACCCGCATGCGCAGCGGCAGGGTCTCCAGCCCCTGGATGAACATGAAGGCGTTGAACGGGCTCATCGGCGCGCCGACATCGCGCAACAGCGTCACTCGCGCCTTGATGATGTAGGCGATCGGCCCGAGCGGCTTGACGGCCTGCGTCCACACCGCGCCGTGATAGCTGGGATCGGGCGTGTTCAGCATGGGGAAGCGGTCCTTGTGCTTCTCCCAGTCGAAGTTGCCACCGTCGACCAGGATGCCGCCGATCGACGTGCCGTGGCCGCCGATGTACTTGGTGGTCGAGTGCATGACGATCGCCGCGCCGTGGTCGATCGGCCGGCAGATCACGGGCGCCGCCGTGTTGTCCATGATCAACGGCACGCCGAGCTCGCGGCCGATGCGCGCGACCTCGCCGACCGGAAACACCGTCAGCTTGGGATTGGGCAGGGTCTCGGCGTAGTAGCAGCGCGTCTTGGCGTCGGTGGCACGGCGGAAGTTCTCGGGGTCGGCCGGGTCGACGAAGCGGCATTCGATGCCCATCGTCTTCATGGTGTTGGCGAACAAGTTCCACGTGCCGCCATAGAGGTCGGTCGAGGCGACGAAGTTGTCGCCGGCATGACAGATGTTCTGGACAGCGAACAACGACGCCGCCTGCCCCGAACCCAACGCCAGCGCGGCCACACCGCCCTCGAGCGCTGCGACGCGCTGCTCGAGCACGTCGTTGGTCGGATTCATGATGCGGGTATAGATGTTGCCGAGCTCGGCCAGGCTGAACAGGTTGGCCGCATGCTGAGTGTCGCGGAACTGATAGCTGGTGGTCTGGTAGATCGGCACCGCGACGGCGCCGGTCGCCGAATCGCTGCGGTAGCCCGAGTGCAATACGACGGTTTCCGGATGCTTGCTGTTGGTCGGCATGATTGTCCCCGTTCGCTGTACGGCCTGCCACCGCCATAGTGAAAGGACCGACCGAGAGCAAGCGGTGAGCTGCGTCAGGCGGCCATGACCAACCGATCGATCGATGAAACGAAACCGAAACGCTCGTAGAAGCGTCGGGCATCGCGGTTGAAGGCGTGCACGCCGACCTCGATGTGGCTGGCACCTTGCGCGCGTGACCAGGCGACCATCGCGCGCAGAAGGTGCTCGCCGATGCCCTGGCTGCGTCGATCGCCGCGCACCGCCAGATTGTCGAGCTCGATCACCTTGCGCGGCACCCTGCCGGCGAAGGGCGACGGCGGACGCGTCAGCAACAGGGCCAAGCCAACCACCAGCCCGTCGTCTTCTTCCGCCGCCAGGATCGTCGAGCCTGGCCCGGCCAACCACCCCCCGATCTCGTCGCGACTCCGGGCCGGCCCGTCGAAGCGGCGAAAGACGTCGGGCCGCGCCCGCCGATGAAACTCGTCGAGCTCGTCGAACAGCGCCACCAGCGAATCGTAATCGGCAAGACTCGCCGTGCGGACACGGATGGATGGCGCGCTCACGCTGCCAGCACCAACCGATCGGCCGAAGCGGCGAAGCCGAAGGCCTCGTAGAAACGGCGCACGGCGCGGTTGGTCTCGCCGACCATGACCTCGACCTGGGCAGCGCGGCGCTGACGCGCCCATTCGACGGCCGCCGCCAGCAGCCGCCGGCCGATGCGCTGGCCGCGCTGCTCGGGATGGACTACGAGGTTGTCGACCTCGACCACTTTGTGCATGCCGCCGCCCGGCTTGGGCATGATGCGCGTCAGCAATACGGCAACGCCCAGGACCCCGGCCTCACTCTGTGCCACCAGCAGCGTCGTGCCCGGTGTTTCCAGCCACGCCAAGACCTGTTCGCTGGCATGCGCAGGCTCGTCGAGCAAACCCGCCAGGGCTTCGCAATCGCGCGGCCCGGCCAAGCGCACGCGGATCGACGGCGGCGGCACCGTCCTCTCCTCGACATCAATGATCGGCATCTCGTCCTCCGTTTGCGGTCCCGCCGCGGCCCGGAGGCCCTCTCCAGAAACACAGAAGCCGCCGGGAAGCGGCGGCTTCGTCAGGTCACAACCCTTCGCGCCGCCTATTTTGGCGACGTAAAGTACCAACCCTTCTGGAGCAGGTTCGTGTGCATGGCCATTTTGTACTCGCTGACGGGGCAATCTGTCAATTGGCTTCGATGTCGACTCGGTATGGACCGACTAGACATCAAATCATCAAATCATATATGTCTTGATGCATGCGGACGACCCTGACGATCGACCCCGATGTTGCTGCCCGGCTGAAGCGCCTACGGCAACGCCGCGACATGCGTTTCAAGGATGCCGTCAACGAAGCCTTGCGGGAGGGATTGCGTGCCATGGAAGAAAAGCCGCGAACCCGCCCTCGGTCCTGGACCAAGCCGCGGCGTCTTGGAGGTTCGCGGATTGGAAGCTTGGATAATATCGCCGAGGTCCTGTCGATAGGCGAACGTGAAGCCTTCAAGTGATTCTCGTCGACGCCAACATCCTGATCTACGCTTTCGACGCCGACAGTCCTCAGCATGTCGCTGCTTACGACTGGCTCGACGCGCGTTTCAACGGCACCGCACGCATCGCGCTTCCCTGGAGCAGCCTCCTGGCGTTCCTGCGCATCGTCACCAACCCGCGCGTGATGCGTCGGCCGGCAAGCATGGTCGAGGCCCGGGCGCAGGTACGATCCTGGCTCGATTGCCCAGCCGTGTGGATACCGACGCCGGGCGAACGGCATGCCGAAATTCTCGATAGCCTCCTCGCAGCGGTGAACGTCCATGGCAATCTCGTCATGGACGCGCACTTGGCGGCGCTAGCTTTGGAGCATGGCCTGGAACTGCACTCCACGGACTCCGACTTTGCGCGATTTCCTGGACTACGGTGGCTCAATCCCCTAGCAGCCGGTTGAATAGTCGAACCTACTCCGCCGCCACCGCCATCGCCTGCTTCAGGCCCGGCATGGTGAAACCAAGCTTGTCGAGCTTGGCGATCATGTCGCGGCCGGTCTTTTCGTCGGTCTCGACCAAGGGCGGGCGGACCGGCGTCCAGGCGGCATCGCCGCCGTAGTGAGCGATGCAGTATTTCAGCGCCGGGATCATGACGTAACCCTGCATGACGCCGCGCACCTCGTTGATCCAGGCCTGCAGCTTCTCGCCCGCTGGCGTGGCGTGCGTCTTGTAGGTCTCGGCGATCTTGCCGGGGTTGATGTTGGCGGTGGCGCTGATGCAGCCCGCGCCGCCCGCCTTGATGTTCTCGATCAAGGGCTTCTCGTTGCCCGAGAAGACGTCGAAGCCGTCCTTGGCGAACGCCTCGATCATGCTCTTGGTGTGCGGCCAGTCGTCGGAGCTGTCCTTCATGCCGGCGATCTGCCTGGGATAAGCCTTCATCAGCCGTTCGACCAGCTTGTGGGTGATCGGCACGGCCGACACCGGCGGGATGTGATAGAGATAGACGCGCAGCCGATCGTCGCCGACCCGCTGCACGACCTCCGAGAAAAAGCGGAACAGCCCCTCTTCCGGCACGCCCTTGTAGTAGAACGGCGGCAGCATCAGCACGCCGCCGACACCGAGCTTGGTGGCATGCGCGCTCACCTTGGCGGCTTCGCTGATCGAACAGGCGCCGGTGCCGGGCATCATGCGGTCGGTCGGCACGCCGGCCGCGACAGCGGCCTCCAGGAGGCCCATCCGCTCCTCGGCCGACATGGAGTTGGCCTCGGAGTTGGTGCCGAACACGGCGAGCCCGCAATCCTGGCTCAGCAGCCATTTGCAGTGAGCGATGAAGCGGCCGACGTCGGGCGAGAGGTCGCGCTTGAAAGGGGTGACGACCGGCGAAAGAACGCCTTTGATCCGCGCTGCGGCCATGATTTGATTTCTCCCGAGTGGCGCGCCTTTTCTGCAACGAAGCGCCGGAGACGTCCAGTGCCAGCTTCCGCCCGCGACATCCTTCCCGACGACGGCACTGCCGGTACCTTGATCGGCCGCCTTCGAGGCAGGGACGGTCCCAGCGTCGTGGCCGTCCGAGCCGATGGCGTTTTCGACATCACCGCCACCGCTCCGACGGTGGCCGACCTCTGCAATGCCGCCGACCCGGTGGCTGTGGCCCGCACCGAGGGCGAGCGTGTCGGCTCCCTGGAGGAAACGATCCCTGCCTTGCTCGCCCCCATCGATCTGCAGGCGATCAAGGCCGCGGGGGTCACCTTCGCCGTCAGCCTGCTCGAGCGGCTGATCGAGGAGCACGCCAAGGGCGATCCCAGCCGCGCCGATCAGGTCCGCAACGAGCTGAACTCGATCATCGGCGCCGACGTCACCACCATCAAGCCGGGCTCGCCGGAGGCGGATGCGCTGAAGAAGACGCTGGTGGCGCGCGGGGCCTGGTCTCCCTATCTCGAGGTCGGCATCGGGCCCTACGCCGAGATCTTCACCAAGGCGCCGCCGATGGCTGCCGTCGGCTACGGCGCAGAGATCGGCATTCGCCCCGACTCCGACTGGAACAATCCCGAACCCGAGGTGACGCTGGTCGTCAATGCCCGCGGCGCCATCGTCGGCGCGACCCTGGGCAACGACGTCAATCTGCGCGATTTCGAGGGCCGCAGCGCCCTCCTGCTCGGCGTTGCCAAAGACAACAACGCCTCGTGTGCCATCGGCCCCTTCGTTCGCCTGTTCGACCAGACTTTCACGCTGGACGACGTGCGCCGGGCCAAGGTCGACCTCGAAGTGACCGGACCGGATCAGTTCCGCCTGCGCGGGTCGAGCGATCTCTCCAAGATCAGCCGCGATCCGATCGACCTGGTTCGCCACGCCATGGGCGACAGCCATCAATATCCCGATGGCATGGTGCTGATGACCGGCACGCTGTTCGCACCCACCGAGCAGCGCACGCCCGGCGGACGCGGCTTCACACACGTGGTGGGCGATCTGGTCTCGATCCGCTCGCCCAAGCTCGGCACGCTCACCAACCGGGTCGACCATTGCGACAAGATCGCGCCCTGGACGTTCGGCGTGTCGGCCTTGATGCGCAACCTCGCCGCACGAGGGCTGTTGACAGGAGGGCTGCTGAAATGAGCGCCGACCTCTGCCGCCTTCCCGCTTCCACGCTGCGCGGCATGATCGCAGCCAAGCAGGTCTCGCCGGTCGAGCTCACGGAAGCGGTGCTGGCCCGCGCTGCGAAGCTGCAGCCGGTCCTCAATTGCTTCATCACCATCGCCGCAGACCAGGCGCGAGCGGCGGCCCGGCAGGCCGAGGCGCACGTCATGCAAGGCCGGCCGCTCGGCCTGCTGCACGGCATCCCGTTCGCCGCCAAGGACCTGGTCAATACCGCAGGCGTGCGCACGACCTTCGGCTCGCTGCACCACGACGACAACGTGCCCAAGGACGATGCTGTCGCCGCTGCTCGCCTGAAGCAGGCCGGCGCGATCCTGTTCGGTAAGACCACGACCCCGGAATTCGGACACAAGGCGCTGACCGACGCGCCGTTGTTCGGCCGCACGCGCAATGCCTGGAGCGCCCAACGCACGTCGGCCGGCTCCAGCGGCGGCGCGGCCGTTGCCGTAGCGACCGGCATCGGACCGATCGGTATCGCCACCGACGGCGGCGGCTCGACACGCATCCCGGCCGCGGCCAATGGCGTCGTCGGGTTGAAGCAGAGCAACGGCGTAATCCCGCACAGCCAGGTGGCCGATGCCTTCGGCAACTACACCTATGTAACGCCCATGACGCGCACCGTCATGGATACCGCGCTGATGCTGCAGGCGATGGCCGGCCCTCATCCGTCCGATCCCTGGTCGATCGGCGTCGCGGTGCCCGACTATGTCGCGGCGGCACGACCCGACGGCGACCTCGCCGGCAAGCGCATCCTCTACAGCCTCACCTTCGGCAACACCCTGGTCGCCAAGGATGTGGCGGCCGCTTTCGAGCGTGCGCTCGGCCGGCTGCGCGAGCTGGGCGCCGAGCTGATCGAGCTCGACAGCGAGCTGCCCGACATGGAGCCGATCTGGAAAGTCATCAATCACACGACCTGGCGGGCGCGTTTCGACCACCTCGTCCGCCGCGAAGACAACCGACTGTCACCGTCACTGGTGCGTCAGGTCGCGATGGCGGCCGAATGGAGCGGCGTCGACTACCAACAGGCGATGTTCCGGCGCACCGACCTGTTCCGCATCGTCCAAGGCTGGTTCGAGACTGCCGACTATCTGGTGACGCCGACCCTCTCGCGCACCGCGTTGCCGATCGACCAGGACCTGTTCGAGCCGATCCTCATCGACGGCGTCGAAGCGGGCGAGCTCCGGCGCAATTGGTTCCCGTACACCATGCCGTTCAACATCACCGGCCACCCCGCTCTCACTTTGTGCTGCGGCCACGATCGTGAAGGCCTGCCGATCGGCCTGCAGATCGTCGGCCACTTCCGCAACGAGGCCGCGGTGTTGCGCGCGGCAGCGCTTTACGAAGTGAGCGAGAACTGGCTCGATCGATGGCCCGATCTGTAGCGTCGTCGAGAGCGCCGCCGCTCACGGCGGCCGAGATCCAGGCGCGCGTTCTCTACCGCGACGGCCTGATCCTAGTGATCGACAAGCCGGCCGGGCTCGCCGTGCATGCCGGCCCCAGCAAGGCGCCCAACCTCGAAGAGTGCTTCGACGCGCTGCGCTTCGGCCTGCCACGGCCGCCGGCGCTCGCCCATCGGCTCGATGCCGACACGTCGGGAGTGCTGGTGCTCGGCCGCCATCCCAAGGCGCTCAGCAAGCTCGGACGGCTGTTCTCGGGACGCGACACCGAGAAAGTCTACTGGGCGGTCGTGCGTGGCGCGCCGCCGGCCGACCACGGCACCTTCGATCAGAAGCTGTTGAAGGTGAACACGCGCCAGGGCTGGTCGGTCAAGGTTTCCGACAAGGGCCAGATCGCGGTCACGCGCTACAAGGTGCTGGGTCGGGGTTCGGGCATGACCTGGCTGGAGCTGCGACCCGAGACCGGGCGCACGCATCAAATCCGCGTGCACTGCGCCGCCGCCGGCTGCCCGGTGATCGCCGACCGCCTCTATGGCGAGGCCGAGCCCGGCGCGATGCTGCATCTGCAGGCCCGCGCCATCGTGCTGCCCCTCTCCAAGGCCAAGCCGGCTGTCGCCGTCACCGCCCCGCCGCCAGTGCACATGCTGGAGGCCCTGCAGGCCTGCGGCTTCAGTCCCTCGACCTGACCCAGACGCGCAGCGGATCGCCCTGCTCGAAGCCGGCATCGAGGGCTGCCGCCAACTCGGCACCGGACTCGTAGCCGACCACGGGCAGCCTCGGGAATGTCTGTGCCGCCAGAAGGATGAGCGACCGGAACACCGACACCGCGTCGGCCGCCTCGGCCACCACGTTCGACAGCCCGACCATGCCGTCGCTCTTGTAGAGCATGCCGCCCGCCACGACCTCGAAGCCGCGGCGGCCGGTGAACAACGCGAAGTTGGGATCGTCGACCGGCAATGCCTTGCCCGTCGTCTCCCGCCGCCAGACGATGTCGGATGAGACGCCCAAGGCCGGCATGGCGCTGCGTATCCACGATGCTTCGAGCAGCACGTCGAAGCTGCGGCGTGCAAGATCGAGCGTGCCAAAGCTGTCCTTCACGGCCCAGCGTCCCGGCAGATTCGACTTCATCAGGATATCGATCGTGCCCTGCTGCTCGGTCCGCGCCGCGGGATCGTCCACCAGCGTGACGGCGTTGGGATAGAAGCGCGGGACGGGTTCGGCATTGACCCAGATGTGCGGCAGGAAGGTTCCGGCCGCGCCTTGCACGCGACAGACCGCGTCGCACCAACGGGCGTTGTTGAGGGCTGCGGTCTTCGTCCAGTCCTTCAGGCTCTGACTTCCTCGCGTTGGAAGATCACGTAGGCCGCGGCGAACACCACGATCATGGCGGCGATCAACCCGGTGACCTGCGGCCAGATCAAAAGCAGGCTCTGATCGAGCGGCAGAGGCGCCCCCAGGATGGCGCCGCGCATCAGGCTCGGGATCATCGGTCCCAACGTGCGGGTCTCGGGATTGAGCAGGCCGATCACCGCCTCGCCGAACAGGGTGTTGGGCGACAGCCGCTCGAGCGTCGACTGCAGCTGGATCATCGCCAGGGTCTCGTCGAGCCGGCCCAGGCCCATCGCGACGTCGGTCGGCGTCATTGCCAGCGTCAGCACCGGCACGATCAGCGGCCACAGGATGACGAAGAACAACCATACGCCAAGCGCACACAGCGCCGAGGTCGCGGTCGAGCGGAAAATCACCGAGAACAGCATGGCGATGGCGAGCCACACGCCGCCATAGGCGATGGCGACGACCAGGAAGCCGATGCCGCGTGCCACCTCGACGCTGCGCGGCGGCAGTCCGAGCAGCAGCAAGCCGGCGCCCAGGACGATCAGCCACAGCGCGATCAAGGCCACGGCCAGCGTGGCGAGCCCGCCCAGGAACTTCCCGAGCAACAACGCGTCGCGATAGATCGGCTGCGACAGCACGCGCGACAGCGTGCGGCGGTTGAACTCGCTGTTGACCGAGTCGAAGCCGAGGCCGATCGCGAGCAAGGGGATGACCAGGGTCAGCGAAGCGGTGAACGAGAACGGAATGCGCTGCGGCGCCGACGTAAAAATGCGCAGGAACAGGAACGGGTCCGACTCGGTGATGTTGCGCAGTTCCTGCAGCGACAAGCCGACCGGTAAGGCCCCGAACACGATGACGAACAGCATCAGCACCATCATGCGGGCGCTGCTCAGGTGATCGGAGAACTCCTTCATGAACACCGCACTCAACCCGGTGAAGGGCGAGCCGAGGCGACGCGGTGCGCGTTGCGCGACGCTAGGCGGCATGGCGCGCCTCCTGGAAGTAGCGGGTATAGACCTCCTCCAGGCTGGGCTGCAGGTCGGCGAGCCGCGTCAACGAACCGCCCGCCGCGACGATGCGTTCGGCGGCTTCGGCACGCACGTCGCGTGCTGCGACGACCCGCCAGGCACCCTCGCCCTCCGCGGTCACGCTCTGCACGCCGTCGATGCCGCGCAGCGTGCCTGCAATGTCCGATCCCTTGGCCTCGATCAGGATGGGATGGCCTGCGCCCAGCACCTGGTTGGCGAGCTGCACGACCGTTCCGAGCAGCGCCACCCGGCCATTGTTGAACAGCGCCACCCGGTCGCAGACGCTTTGTACGCGATCGAGCAGGTGCGAGGACAGCAGCACCGCCACACCGTTGCGTTTGAGGCCGCGGATCATCTCCAACAGCTCGAAGGTGGCGTGCGGATCGAGGCCCGAGGTCGGTTCGTCGAGGATCGCGACCTCGGCGCGTTTCATCACGATCTCGGCGATGCCCAGCCGCTGGCGCATGCCGCGCGAGAACGTGGCGACGCGCTTGTCGGCCACGTCGGCGAGCTTGACGCTGTC
Source organism: Alphaproteobacteria bacterium (assembly GCA_016870055.1). GTDB lineage: Bacteria > Pseudomonadota > Alphaproteobacteria > Reyranellales > Reyranellaceae > Reyranella. The sequence goes on from VGCQ01000005.1 coordinate 22,894, forward strand.
CAGCGCTTCCATGATGCGCCGTCCGCTCTCGCCGCGCGGGATGCCGAGCAGCCGCGCGGTGTAGGTGAGGTTCTCGCGCGCCGTCAGATGGTCGTAGAAGCCCACGGCGTCGGGCAGATAACCGACGCGGCGCTTGACCTCGAGCGGCTCGCGCACCGGGTTGAATCCCAGCACCTCGACCGTGCCGCCGCTCACCTCGGTCAGGCCCAACATCATCAGGATGGTCGTGGTCTTGCCCGCGCCGTTCGGCCCCAACAGTCCGAATATCTCGCCGCGCTCGACGTCGAGATCGATGGCATCGACGGCGCGCTGCTGGCCGTAGAGCTTGAGCAGCCCGCGCGCCGAGATGACGGTATCGGCCATTGCCCGGTCAGCGCCGGCCAAAGCGCGCCACCGCGCCCAGCAGCACCAGCAGCGCAATCGCGATGACACCGATGCCGACCGCGCCCCACAGGGTCGAGGTCGTGACGGTGATGCGGAAATCGGCCGACGCCGATTCGCCGCGACCGTTGGCGCGGAAGGAAGCGACGTAGTCGCCGGCGATCGCCTTGTCGGACGGCGTCACCGAGACCTGCACTTCCTTCTTCTCGTTCGGCGCAATGCCGGGAATGCTCTTGGGATTGAACTCGACCTTCCAGTTGGTCGGCACGGTGCCCGACATCTCGACTTCCTCGACCGGCGCGGTGCCGTCATTGGAAAGCACGAGATTGTAAGTCGAAGCCTTGCCGACTTCGGCCTCGCCCGACAGGCGGCCGTCCTTGGTCGAAAGCGCGAGCCGGCCCTGGCCGCTGACCTGCAGCGTGACGCGCAGCTCGGCGGTGGCGCCTTCCGCGGCGACGCGGATCAGCACCGGATAGTCGCCTGCCTTGACGTCGCGCGGCGGCGTCACCTTGACCTTGATATCCTTGGTCTGGCCGGCCTCGATCGGGATCGAGCTGATCTCGTTGGAGCCGAAGCCCTCGGTGAAGGTCGTCTGGAAGTTGGCCGGGCCCTGGGCCGACAGCGCCACCGTGAGATCCTTGCCGCTGTCGTTGCCGACTGTGACGGTGTACTCGAAGCTCGAGCGCGGCGTGCCGCGCAGCGACGGCAGACGCGATTTGACGCTGAGCTTGGCCGGCGCCTCGGTGGCGACTGTCAGCGTCAACACGAGATCGGGCGCCTGGGTGAGCGGGCCCTTGGCGCTCAGCGTGATCCTGTGCGAGCCGGGTTGGGCATCCTTGGGAACTTCGACGCGAAGCTGCAGGCTGACGTCCTGATTGACGCCCGGCATCGCCGACGCGACGGCCTGTCCGCCGCCCAGCAACTCGACCTTCCAGCCCGTCGGTGCGCCCGACACCGCGAGCGCCACCGGCTCGGGCGGCAGGCCGGCATTGCTGAGCTTGAGCCGGATGGTCGCCGTCTCGCCCGCCCGCACCGCCTGGGCGGGATAGTCGGTCATCAGGAACAAGCCGCGCGGCGGATCGGCCTGGGCAAAGCCCGTGGCCGCGCCGGCGAGAACGATCACGAAAGCAAGGAGAGCAGTTAGGCGGCGCATTGTCGAATTCTCCGATGATCAGGCGGCAGCGCTGGGACGGGCCTTCATGCGGCCGAACCAGGCGGCGATGTTCTTGCAATCGGCGGGCAGTGGCTGGCCGACATTGCCCATGAAGTCGATGAAGGCGAACAGCAAAATGTCGGCCATGGTGAGCTTGTTGCCGGCGATGAAGGGCTTGTCGCCCATCAACCCGTCCAGCCACTTGAGCTTGTCCTGTGCCGTGGCCTTGAGCCCGTCGGCCGCTTCGGGAATGCAGCGGATGCGACTCTCGAACAGCTTCAGCCCCTGCGAGAAGCGAAAGCCGTTGGCTGCCGGCTCGACGATATTGAGGTCGATGCGGCGGGTCCACATCCGGGTCTTGGCGCGCTCCTCGGCGGAATCGCCGATCAGCGACGGCGTGTCCTTCTTCTTCTCGTCGACATACTCGCAGATCGCCGTAATCTCGGTCAGCACCGAGCCGTCGTCGAGCTCCAGCGCCGGGCACTGCCCCGCCGGATTGACACCGCTGACATAGGGTTCACGCCGGTTCTCGCCGCCGCGCAGGTCGATATCGACCTTGGGCACCTCGAAGCCCTTCTCGGCCATGAACATACGAACCATGCGCGGGTTGGGCCCGACCGAGTTGTAGAATTTCACTTGGCTCCTCCCTGAGCGCCGCACCGCTATCAAATCGGTCGGCTGGCGGTCAACATCCAGAGCGGTCGGTCAGCGCCATGGTTCGACCAAAATCTTGGTGTGGCGGTCGGGGTTCGCCAGCTCGGCAAAGGCGCCTTTGACCTCGGCCAGCCCGACCTTGCCGGTGATCAGCGCCTCGGCATCGACCGCGCCGTCGGCCAGCAGGCGCAGGCAGCGGGCGAACTCCTCGGGTGTGTAGCCGAGCACGAACTGCAGGGCCAGTTCCTTGACGATGCCGAAGAACGGCTCGAGCCGGTCGGGCTCCATGCAGACGCCGGCCACGACGATGCGTGCATCGCGCGGCGCCGCCTCGAAGATCTGCTGCAGCAGCCCCGGCACGCCGACGCATTCGAAGATCACGGCGCGGCGACCGGCCGGCAGCTTGGCGTAGGGCTGCTCCTTGGCCGGATCGATCACGATGTCGGCTCCCATCTTGGCGGCAAGCTCGCGCCGCTTGGGCGAAAAGTCGGCGGCGACGATCGGCCGGGCCCCTTTTTGCCGCAGCCCGACGATGGCCGCGAGCCCGACCGGCCCGCAGCCGATGACCAGCGGTGCATCCTCGCTCGACATGGCAGCCTTCTCGACGGCGTGGATGCCGACTGCCAGCGGCTCGGTTAGCGCGGCATGCTCGGCCGACAGCCCGTTGGGCACTTCGAGCAGCAATGGCTCGGCGAGCACCATGCGCTCGGCATAGCCCCCGGGATAGTCGTTGGAGTAACCGACCGTAAGCCGCGCTTCGCCCTGCAGGATGATCGGCATCGAAACGACGCGCGCGCCTGGCCGCAACCGGCGGCCGGTGCCGGGGCCATGGTCGAGCACCTCGCAGCAGAATTCATGGCCGAACACGACGTCGCGCGACAGGTCCATCGGAACGCGGCCGGGCACGCGCTTGGACATTTCCACCATGCGCGGCGCATGCTGGGCCGCGTGCAGATCGGAACCGCAGATGCCGCAGGCCAGTGTCCTGACCAGCACCTGGCCCGCTGCCGGCTTGGGCTCCGCCACCTCGTCCACGACGATGTCGCCGCCGCGGAAGATCGCGGCCTTCACTTGATGAACTCGCGAGTCGTCGCGAGAAAGTCCTTTAGCCGGTCGTGGTGCACCCAGTGGCCGGCCTGGTCGAACTCGACCACCTCGGCGTTCTTGAAATGCTTGATGCGCCCGTCCTTCTCGGGATTGGAGGCCCAGCTCTCCTTGCCGTAGATGAGCATGGTCGGACAGACGATGCGCGCCCAAAGCTGCTCGATCTCGCCGTAGCTCATGTCGTAGGGCGGCCAGGCGCGGACGTAGTTGTCGAACTTCCAGCTATAGGTGCCGTCCTCGTTCTGATTGACGCCCTGCTGCGTGAGATGCCGCGCCTGATCGGCCGACAGATGGGCGTTCTCGTCCTGCATGCGCTTGAAGGCGTCCTCGATCGTGGCGTAACGCCGCGGCAGGCGACCGGAGAGCTTGCGCTGCTCGTCGACCCACTCGCGCATGCGATCGGCCATCGTCTTGGTGCCGCGCTCCGCGATCACTTTGGGGGACGGTCCCAAGCCTTCGATGGCGACCAGCTTGCGCACCTTCTCGGGAAAGATTCCGGCGTAGCGCAGGCAGATGTTGCCGCCGAGCGAGTGAGCGACGATGGTGACCGGCGCCAGACCCTGCTGATGGACGAGCTGGTCGAGATCGTAGATGTAGGACGACATGGCGTAGTTGCCGTCGGGCGACCACTGGCTGTCGCCATGGCCGCGCAGATCGGGGCAGATGATGTGCCAGTCGTCGCGCAGCGCCTGGGCCACCCAGTCCCAGTTCCGGCAATGGTCGCGCCCGCCATGCACCAATAGAAGCGGCGGCGCGTCGGGATTGCCCCAGTCGACATAATGCAGGCGCAGGCGCTGCGAATAGTAGTGGCGGGAAGTCGGCCCCGGCATGCCGTTCAGGGTGCTCATCGACGCCGTTATAGACGAAAGGGTGAAGGAGTAGGCGAGCCATTCTCGCCAAAATGTGCCATGGCGCCGAAACAGCGGACACGAACCACATGCCCGACGACGCCGCGAGCAACGAACAAATCCACCGGACGATCGGCGCCGACCAACCCGCGCCGGGTCTGACCGATCCGGCTGAGGGTCGTCGGATTGCCGGGTCCATCAGGAGTCGCCTCGGACCAGCGATCTGGCGCATGATGATGACCGGGCCGTCAGCGCCGATGCCGTTCGTGATGTCCATGCCCGTTCTTGTCGACGGCCCACCGAACGAGAGAAAGCCGATGACCAGATCCCTCGCCGGCATGTGCTTCTGCGGCGCCGTTCACTATTCCGTGTCGGACGAGTTCCGGTACGCCCTGAACTGTCATTGCTCGAACTGCCAGCGCACCACCGGCTCGGCCTTCAAGCCGTTTGCCGGCATCGAGTGCCGCAAGCTTTCCGTCACGCAGGGAGCAAGCGACCTACTGATTCATGGCGACCAGCCCGACATGGCGCACGACGCGCATTGCCGCCGTTGTGGCTCACTGCTCTATTCCCTGGTGCGCGACGGCCAATGGGTACACGTCGCCTTGGGCTCTCTGGTCGATGCGCCGTCAATCCGCCCGACGGCGCACATCTTCGTCGGCTCCAAGGCGCCATGGTTCACCATCACCGATGACCTGCCCCAGTACGAGGGCCATGTGGTAGAGTCGTGACATGATGAGCCCCGAACAGAACGAGCTGATCACCCGGGTCGGGCCCGGCACGAAGTGCGGCGCCTTGATGCGCCACTATTGGCATCCCGTGGCGCTCGCCGAAGAGCTGCCCGACGAGCGGCCGGCCAAGGCGGTGCGCGTGCTCGGCCAGGATTTCGTGCTGTTCCGCGACGAGCGCGGCCGCCACGGCCTGCTCGATCGCGACTGTCCGCATCGCGGCGCCGACCTCGCCTACGGTCGGCTGGAGGATGGCGGCTTGCGTTGCCTGTTCCACGGCTGGCTGTTCGACGTCGACGGCAAGTGCCTGGAGACGCCAGCCGAGCCGGACGGCAGCGTGCTCTGCCAGCGTGTGCGTCAGAAGAGCTATCCGGTCGTCGTCAAGAACGGCATCGTCTTCGCTTATCTCGGCGAAGGCGAGGCTCCCGCCTTCCCGGACTTCGACTGCTTCCTGGCGCCCGCCACGCACGCGTTCGCCTTCAAGGGCCTGATCGACTGCAACTGGCTGCAGGCGCTGGAGGTCGGCATCGATCCCGCGCATGCCTCCTACCTGCATCGCTTCTACGAGGACGAAGACCCGTCGGGCGACGCCTACGGCAAGCAGTTCCGCGCCAACTCTGCCGATTCCAACATCCCGATGACGCGCATGATGCGCGAGTTCGCTCGGCCGACCATCGACATCGAGGGCACCGACTACGGCCTCCGCCTGTTCACGCTGCGCCGGATCAGCGAGAAGCACACGCATGTGCGGGTGACCAACCTCGTCTTTCCCTACGCCTTCGTGATCCCGATGAGCACGGAGATGACGATCACCCAGTGGCACGTGCCGATCGACGACGAGTCCTGCTACTGGTACGCGATCTTCACCAGCTTCGGAAAGCCGGTCGACCACCGGCAGATGCGCGAGCAGCGCCTGCAGCTCTACGAGTTGCCCGACTATCGCCCGCGCATCGGCCGTCACAACAACTACGGATACGACGTCGCCGAGCAGAAGGCCCGGACCTATACCGGCATGGGCTTCGACATCAACGTGCACGACCAATGGGCGATCGAGGGCCAGGGCCGCATCCAGGATCGCACGCGCGAGCATCTAGGCTACAGCGACCGGGCGATCGTGGCCTACCGCCGCCTGCTGCTGTCGGCGATCGGCCAGGTGGCCAACGGCGAAAAGCCGCCGATGTGGCTCGATGCGGCCCGCGCCGCCACGATCCGCGGCCCGGTCACCGTCGACGGCATGGGCCCGAGCCAGGGCTGGGAGGCCTATTGGAAGGAGTTCGATGCGCGTCGGCGCAGCGCGTCGAGCTGGGCGGCCGATACGCCCTCGCCGCTGGTGGCTTAGACGCGCATGACCCTGGTCGAACGGGCGGGCCTGTGGACCGACGACCGCAAGGTCGCGACGGTGGAGGCCGAGCGGCGCATCCGTGCCGGCGAGATGTCGGTCGTGCGGCTGGCCTTTGCCGATCAGCACGGCGTGTTGCGCGGCAAGACCTATGCCGCGGGCGAGATCGACGCGGCGCTGAAGAACGGCATCGGCTTCTCGGCGACCATGCTGCTCAAGGACACCGCGCATCGCACCGTGTTCCCGGTGTGGCAGCCGGGCGCGGGTTTCGGTATGAAGGAATTGGAGGGCGCCGCCGACGTGGTGATGCTGCCCGATCCCACGACCTTCCGGGCGCTGCCTTGGGCGCCGCATTCCGGCTGGATGCTGTGCGACATCCTGTTCGCCGATGGCCGACCGGTGCCGTTCGACACCCGTCATGTCTACAAGCGCGCCCTCGCTGCGCTGGCCGACCGCGGCTACGACTTCGTGGCGGGGTTGGAAGTCGAGTTCCATCTCTTCAAGCTGGAGAAGAGCCGGCTCGGCATGGGCGATGCCGGTGCGCCCGGCCAGCCCGGCGAGGCGCCCGACGTGTCGCTGCTCAACCAGGGCTATCAGTATCTCACCGAGCAGCGCTACGACGAGATGGACCCGATCTTGGAGATCCTGCGCACCAACATCGTCGATCTCGGTCTGCCGTTGCGCTCGATCGAGGTCGAGTTCGGGCCGAGCCAGGTCGAGTTCACTTTCCGCGCCAGCACCGGCCTGGAGCCGGCCGACGCCATGGTGCTGTTCAGGAGTGCAGCCAAGCAGATCGCCCAGCGCAACGGCTATCATCTCACCTTCATGTGCCGGCCGCGGCTTGCCAACGTCATGTCGAGCGGCTGGCACCTCCATCAGTCGCTGAAGGACCGCAAGACCCACGCCAACGCCTTCATGGACGGGCGCGCGCCGCTGTCTGCGGTCGGCATGAACTATATGGCCGGCCTGCTGCAGCACGCGCGGGGGGCCACGGCCTTCAGCACGCCGACTCTCAACGGCTACAAGCGCTACCGTCCGTTCTCGCTCGCGCCCGATCATGCGGTCTGGGGCCGCGACAATCGCGGCGTCATGGTGCGGGTGCTGGGCGGTCCGGGCGATCCAGCCACGCGCTTGGAAAATCGAGTCGGTGAGCCGGCAGCCAATCCCTACCTCTATATGGCGAGCCAGATCGTGAGCGGCCTGGACGGGCTGGACCGCAAGCTCGAGCCCGGCCCGTCGGCCGACACCCCTTATGACAGCAAGGCGCCGAGCTTGCCGCGCTCGCTCGGCGAAGCCTTGGCTGCCCTCGGCGAGGACGAGGTGCTGCAAGCGGGTTTCGGCGACTTCTTCGTCGACTACTACCGGCGACTCAAGCAAGCCGAGATCGATCGCTTCAACCTCGAGGTCAGTGACTGGGAGCAGCGCGAGTATTTTTCGCTGTTTTGATTCTTGGACTGGCCTTCTCCACGTCGCGTTGAGTTCCCGAATTCAATCTGAGGGCTGCCCAATGAATCGTGACGTCGAACCCGTTGTTCAATGGCTCATCGACGGCGCGCGCACAGCGACGATGCCTCAGGAGGTGCTGGCCACGCTGTGCGACAGGGTAGTGGCATGCGGCATACCGCTCTGGCGCGTGGCCGTGTTCGTTCGCACCCTCCATCCCAATCTGGCTGGGCGGCGTTTCGAATGGCAGCTCGGCAAAGGCGTGACCATCGCTGAATTGCCATTCCAGGCGCTCGACGAAGCTACTTCCGTGGATAGCCCGGTCCTTCGCGTCTGCCAGACAGGGCTGCCCATTCGCTGCCGTCTCGACATCGAGCCGGCCGATTCCAGCCTTCCGGCTCTCGAGTTGCTCCGTTCGGAGGGCGTGACAGACTACTGGGCGACGCCTCTTCTGTTCTCCAACGGCGAGGTCCATGGGACAAGCTGGGCGACGCGTCAGGCAGGCGGCTTTACCGAGGAGGAAACTCGGGCGATCGGGCGCCTCCTGGCGCCGCTGGCGCGCGTCGCGGAAATCCACGCGTTGCGCCGCACCGCCATAAACCTGCTCGACGCCTACGTCGGCCGCCGCAGCGGCGAACGCATTCTCTCGGGCGCCATTCGGCGCGGCGAGACCGAGACGATTCACGCAGCGATCTGGCTCTCGGACATGCGCGGCTTCACGCCGCTTGCCGATCGCCTTCCACCGGCCCAGCTCCTAGCCATCCTCAATCGCTATTTCGATTGCCAGATTCCCGCGATCACCCGCCATGGCGGGGAAATCCTGAAATTCATCGGCGACGGGCTCTTGGCGATATTTCCGATCGACGAGACCAACGTCGCCACGGTCTGCGCCAACGCTCTTGCTGCGGCACAAGAAGCGTCCGCCGCCCTCGCGTTGGTCGCCGCCGGACCCGACGTCGGCGCCGGCGGGCTGCGTTTTGGCATCGCCCTCCATGTCGGCGAGGTCGAGTACGGCAACATGGGGGGCGAAAAGCGCCTCGATTTCACCTGCATCGGCCCGGCGGTCAACCTCGCGGCCCGGCTGGAAAAGCTTACCGGGAAACTCGACTGCCACATCGTCGCCTCGAGCGCGTTCGCCAGCCATTGTCCGACGCCACTGCAGTCGATTGGCGAATTCGCCTTGGCCGGTTTTGCTCGTCCCGAAACGATCTACACGCTTCAAACGACGTCATAGCCGTGTGAGCGGCGCGCGGTCGGCCAGCGACGATCCGGCGGCTCGCCGTTCGCGTTAGTCTCGGCGGTGAAGAGCGTCTGCCACTGGGAGGCTGACAAGCGGCAGGAGCCGGACTTCCGAGTACCGTTCAACACGATTGACGAGCGCTGCGTCGAGATCGCAGCCGCGAGTCCCTTCGGTCGCCTACTCCGTCTTTCCGCCCTCCAGCATCTTGCTCCAGCGCCGCTGCATCTCCTCGGGACTGACAACCTCTTTGGTCGCCGCCAGGAACCAGCGATAGCCGAACGGGCAGGCCACCATGCCGGACCGGTCGCCATAGAACTGATCCTGCACCGGACGGACCAGCGTGGCGCCGGCGGCGACGGCGCGGGCCACCGCCTTGTCGGCGTCCGCCACCTGGATGTGGAAGGCGACCGGCGAGCCGCCGGTGGCCGCCGGGCTGCGCGAGCCGAAGTCGGGATATTCGTCGTTCATCATCAGCACGCTGTCGCCGATCTTGATCTCGGCGTGCCCGACCTTGCCGGACGGCTCGGTCAGGCGGAACAGCTCGGTCGCCCCGAAGGCCTTGCCGTAGAAGGCGATCGCCTCCTTGGCGTCGTGCACCGTCATGTGGGCCCGCACGGTCTGGTCGGTCTTTGCGCTCATGGCGTCACCTGTGATATATTTACTTTACGTATCGTAACGTAAATAGATGCCCCGTCAAGCCCCCGCCCCGCCTGCCCGCGGCCGGCCGCGCGATCCGCGCACCCGCGCCGCCATCCTCGCCGCTGCCCGCGCGCTTCTCGACAAAGGCGGCCTCACCGCCGTCACCATCGAGGCGATCGCCGCCAAAGCCGGGGTGAGCCGGCCCACGATCTATCGCTACTGGCCCAACGCCGCGGCCGTCGCCATGGCGGCGTTCCTGGAGGCCTCGGGCGCACCGTCAGCGGGCCGCAGCAGCCGCTCGCCGCTCACGGCGTTGCGCAGCCAGCTCCACGCGGTTGCCGACGCCTTCGCCGCCCCGACTGGCCGCAGCGTGGCCGCCATGGTGGCGGCGGCGCAATCCGAAACCGAGCTCGCCAAGGCGTTCCGCAACGAGTTCATTGCCCGCAACCGCGACGCCGCGCGGCATTTGCTGGAGCGCTGCGTCGCCGAACGACTGGTGGCGCCTCCGGCCGACCTCGACCTCGCGCTCGATCTGGTCTTCGGCGCCCTGTTCTACCGCCTGTTGATGGGGCATGCGCCGATCACCCGCGGCTTCGTCGACCAGCTGCTCGACGCCGTCGTCCCGGAACGCGCTTAGCAGCGGACTTGCCGACCGCGACGGCAACATGATCTTCTTCGGCGTGGAACCGCAGAAGGCATCCTGAAGCATGGAACTCTGGCAATACGACGCGACCGACCTCGCCCGCCTCATCCGCACTGGCCAAGCCTCGGCGCGCGACGCCGTCGATTCGGTGCTGAAGCGCCTGCACGCCGTCAACCCGGCGATCAACGCCGTGGTGCGTGTCCTCGAAGCAGAGGCACGCGCCGCCGCCGAAACCGCCGACGCTGCCCGCACCCGCGGTCACGCCTTGCCGCCGCTGCACGGCGTTCCGGTCACCACCAAGATCAATGTCGATCAGGCGGGCCTGCCGACCGACAACGGCGTGGTGCCGCTCAAGGATTTCGTCGCCACCGAGGACAGCCCGGTCGTCGCCAACTTGAAGCACGCCGGCGCCATCATCGTCGGCCGCACCAATGCACCCGCCTTCTCGATGCGCATCTTCAGCGACAACGCCCTGCACGGCCGCACCCTCAATCCGCGCGACCGCACGGTGACGCCGGGCGGCTCGAGCGGCGGCGCGGGTGCCGCGACCGCCACCGGCATCGGCGCCATCGCGCACGGCAACGATATCGGCGGTTCGGTCCGCATCCCCGCCTATTGCAACGGCGTGGTCGGCCTGCGCACCGGCTTTGCCCGCATTCCGTCGTTCAACCCGTCGGCGCCGGCAGGCCGGCCGATCGGCGCGGTGCTGATGGCCGTTCAAGGTCCCCACACGCGCACGGTGCGCGACGCGCGTCTGGCGCTTGAAGTCATGGCGCGCGGCGACCGGCGCGACTGGCGGTGGAACGATGTGCCGATGCAAGGCCCGCCGCCGGCGCGGCCGATCAAGGTGGCGATCGTGCCGGAGTTCCCCGGCGGCCCCACGCACCCCGCGCAGGCCGCCGCGGTGCGGCTGGCCGGCAAGCATCTGCAGGCCGCAGGCTACGCCGTCGAGGAGATCCTGCCGCCCGACCTCGAGCGTGGTGTCGAGTTGTGGCACTTGATCTGCGTCACCGACGTCTTCGGCGGGCTGTGGCCGCAGATGCAGAAAATGGGCGATCCCGATGCCATCGCCGCCATGCGCGCCTGGCTCGACCTGCACAAGCCGGCCGACCTTGCGACCTATGTCGCCGCGCTGACCGAGCGCGAAGGCTTGGCGCTGCGCTGGATGACCTTCTTCCAGCAATGGCCGCTGGTCATCATGCCGACACTCGCCGACCTGCCGCCCAAGCAAGGCGCCGACATCACCACCGACGGCCAGCGTCAGGTGCTGCAGGCGATGCGGCCGGCGCTGCTTGCCCCCTTGCTCGGCCTGCCCGGACTCGCGGTCCCAGTGGGCAGCCACGGCAAGCTGCGCACCGGCGTTCAGATCATGGCCATGCGCAACCGCGAAGATCTCTGCCTCGACGCCGGCGAAGTCATCGAGGCGGCCGAAGGCGTCGTGACGCCGATAGATCCGGAACACCGCTGAGCGGCGCAAGAATCAGTTCGAGGTTCGCGGCATGAGCAGTAAAGCGTCACACGACATCGGTTGGATCGGCCTCGGCCGCATGGGCGAGGCGATGGCCGCCCGCCTGGTGAAGGCCGGCCATCGCTTGTCCGTCTGGAATCGCACCGCCTCGAAGGCCGATCCGCTGGCCAAGATCGGCGCCGAGGTCGTCACCGACAAGACGGCGATGGCGCATTGCGCCACGGTGTTCACCATGGTGTCGACCACCGACGATCTGAAGGATGTGTTGTTCGGCAGCGACGGCGTGCTCGCGGCCGACGCTCGCCCCAAGCGGGTGGTCGACATGTCGTCGATCTCCGATACCGGCTCGGCCGAGATTCGCAAGGCGCTGACCGCGGCCGGCGTCGGCTACCTCAGCGCGCCAGTATCGGGCAACGCCAAGGTCGCCAAGGCGGGCAAGCTCTTGGTCGTGGCGTCCGGCCCCAAGGCCGACTACGACGCGGTGCAGCCCCTGCTCGCCGCGTTGGGCCGCGCCGCGATGTATGTCGGCGAGGGTGAACTCGCGCGCATTTGGAAGATCGCCCATAACACCATGTTCGGGGTGATCATCCAGTCCTTGTGCGAGATCACCCTGCTGGCCGAGAAGGCCGGCATCCCGCGCCACATCTTTCTCGAGTCGATCAATCAAAGCGTGCTGGGCTCGATGTACACCAAGTACAAGACGCCGGCGCTGGTCAATCTCGACTTCACGACCACCTTCACACCCAAGCTCCTGCTCAAGGACATGGAGCTCGGCCTCGCCGCCGGCCGGGACCGGGGCGTCGTCATGCCGACCGCCTCGGTGACACGCGACAGCATCCTGTCGCTGTCTCATCAGTATCCCGGCGACATCGACTTCTCCGTCTTGCTGCTGGAACTCGCCCGCGCCGCCGGCATGACGCTGAAGCCGGAGAACGTGGCCGTGAGCGATGGCCTGCACTAGGCCGCCGCACCGATGACCAGGCTGCTGCTGAAGGCCGGCATCGTCGTCACGCAGGACAAGACGCTGGGCGTCCTGCCCAGAGGCGACGTGCTGATCAGCGGCGACCGCGTCGTTGCCATCGCGCCGGCTCTCGGCGTCGAGGCGGAGACGGTCGACTGCACCGGCCATTTCGTACTGCCGGGCCTGATCAACGCCCACATGCACACCTGGCAAACCGCGCTGCGCTCGGTCGCCGCCGACTGGACCCTTCTGGAATATTTTCGCCACGTCCATGCCGGGCTCGCCACGGTGTTCACGCCCGACGACATCCATGTCGCCACCCTGGCCGGCGCGCTGAACCAGCTCGATCACGGCGTGACCACGCTGGTCGACTGGTGCCACAACAACCCGACGCCCGAGCATACCGACGCTGCGGTGACGGCGTTGAAGGAAAGCGGCATCCGCGCCGCCTTCTTCCACGGCTCGCCCAAGCCCGATCCCAAGCCGGGCGAGCCGCATTTCTCCGAGGTGCCGCACCCGCGACGCGAAGTCGAACGCCTGCTCGCGGGGCCGCTCGCGAGCCGCGATGCTTTGGTGACACTCGGCATGGCGGTGCTCGGACCGCACTATTCGACGCTCGCGGTCAGCGCCAACGACTTCGCACTGGCCCGGGAACTCGGCCTGGTCGCCAGCATGCATCAGGGCGGCGGCGAGGCGAAGACCCGGGGCGGCTGGGAGACGTTGATGGCGCGCGGCTTGGTCGGGCCGCACGTCAACATCGTGCACGGCAACAATCTCACCGACGACCAGCTCCGCGCTTTCGTCGACCTCGGCGTTTCGTTCTCGATCACGCCCGAGAACGAGATGGCGCAAGGCCACGGCCATCCCATCACCGGCCGCCTGCGCACGCTGGGCAGCGGCCCGTCGCTGGGCGTCGATCTCGAATCCGCAGTGAGCGGCGACATGTTCACCGTGGCGCGCATGGCGCTCGCCTCGCAGCGCGCGCTCGACAATGCGGCAGAGCGCGCGAGGAGCGGCGGCATACCCGCGACTTCGACGGTGCCGGCCGCCGAAGCGCTGGACTGGATCACGGGACGCGGTGCGGCCATGCTCGGCATGGCCCATCGGATCGGCAGCCTGACGCCCGGCAAGCAGGCCGACATCGCGGTGATGTCACCCGGTCCGCTGGCGATGTGGCCGGTGCACGATGCGATCGCGTCCGTGGTGATGCAGGGTTGCGGCGCGCGCGTGCGCGACGTGCTGGTGGCCGGTCGCTTCGCCAAGCGCGACGGCCGTCTGTCGTGGGGCGACCTCGCAACGACAAGACGGAGGCTCGCGGCGTCCGGCGAGCGTATCCTGTCCAAGCTCGAAATAAATAGCATCAGCCGCGCCATAGCGGCGATTTGAAGGGAGGAACGTCATGATACGCCTGATCGCAATCGTCGCGACGGCCGCGCTCGCGGTACTGCCCGCTTCGGCCCAGACCTACCCCGACAAGACCGTACACATCATCGTACCCTTCACCGCCGGCAGCGCCACCGACGTCGTCGCACGCGCCGTGGCGCAGGTCATGTCAAAGAATCTCGGCCAGCCCGTCGTGGTCGAGAACAAAACCGGCGCCGGCGGCACCATCGGTGCGGCTCAGGTCGCCAAGTCGGCGCCCGACGGCTACACGCTGATGGCCAACTCCTCGGCCCACACCGTCAACCCCTCGATCTATCCCAATCTCACCTACGACACGGCCAGGGATCTGCCGCCGATCACCCTGCTCGCCGTCCAGCCCAACATCATGGTCGCCTCGCCAGCCAAGGGCTGGAAGACGGCCGCCGACTTCGTGAAGACGGCCAAGGAGCAGCCGGGCAAGCTCACCTACGCTTCGGCCGGCGTCGGCAGCGGCACGCACATGAACGCCGAGAAGTTCAAGCTGTCGGCCGGGATCGATGCGGTGCACGTGCCCTATCGTGGCACGCCGGAAGCACTGTCCGACACCATGAACGGCCGCACCGACGTCTTCTTCGGGCCGGTGATCGCGGTCCTGCCCATGATCCGCGATGGCCGCGTCGTGGCCCTGGGCAACGGCAGCCCCAGGCGCTCCTCGGTGCTGCCCGACCTTGCCACCACCGAGGAACAGGGCTTCAAGGACAGCGGCTACAACTTCTGGAGCGGCCTGTTCGCACCGGCCGGCACACCACCCGCCCTGATCGCCCGCCTCAACGCCGAAGTGAGAAAGGCGCTCGACTCACCGGAGGTCAAGGAGCGGCTGGGCGCCCTCGGCGCCGACGCCTCGCCGACCACGCCCGAAGAGTTCGCCAGGATCGTAGCGTTCGAGCTCAAGGACAATGCCGAGCTGGTCAAGAAGGCCGGCATCAAGGTGCAGTAGATGGCCACCACGTTGCTGCAGACCACCGTCGTCGGCAGCTACCCGCAGCCCGACTGGCTGGTCGATCGCGGGATGCTGAGCAAGGTCGTGCCGCGCACGCGCTTGCGCGAGATCTGGCGCGTGCCCGAGCCGTTGCTCGAGCAGGCACAGGACGACGCCACCCTGCTCGCCATCCGCGACATGGAGCGCGCCGGCATCGACATCGTGACCGACGGCGAGATGCGGCGCGAAAGCTACTCCAACCGTTTCGCCACGGCGCTCGACGGCATCGACGACGAGCATCCGGGCGAGAT
>VGCQ01000006.1 GCA_016870055.1 Alphaproteobacteria bacterium
GGTTGGCGATCGGTCGCGCGCCCATGGTGAAGACGTCGCGCAAGATGCCGCCAACGCCGGTCGCCGCACCCTGGTAGGGCTCGATGTAGGAGGGATGGTTGTGGCTCTCCATCTTGAAGATCGCGGCCTGGCCGTCGCCGATGTCGATCACGCCGGCATTCTCGCCGGGGCCCTGGATCACCCACGGCGCAGTGGTCGGGAGCTTCTTCAGCCAGATCTTGGAGGATTTGTACGAGCAGTGCTCGCTCCACATCGCCGAAAAGATGCCGAGCTCGACCATGGTGGGTGTGCGGCCCATGATGGCGAGCACGCGCTGATACTCGTCGGGCGACAGGCCGTGCTCGGCCACGATCTCGGGCGTGATCGAGGGCTCGTTGGGCAGCCGGACCGGCGGGTTGCGCTCGACGGCGACGCTCATGACAGGGCCTCGACCAGGCCCTCGAACAGGGGCTTGCCGTCGCATCCGCCGAACATCGATTCGATAGCGTTCTCTGGATGTGGCATCAGGCCCATCACCGTCTTGCTCTCGTTGAACACGCCGGCAATGTTGGCGAGCGAGCCGTTGGGGTTGCCGGTGCCGTCGACCGTGCCGTCGGGCGCGCAGTAGCGGAAGGCGACCTGGCCGCGATCCTCGATCCGCTTCAGCGTGTCGGCGTCAGCGAAGTAGTTGCCCTCGGCATGGGCCACCGGAATCCGCAAGACTTGGCCCTGCTGGTAGCGATTGGTGAACAGGCTCTGGCTGCTCTCGACCTTCAGATGGACGTCGCGGCAGACGAACTTCAAATGCGCGTTGCGCATCAGCGTGCCGGGCAACAGGCCCGCCTCGGTGACGATCTGGAAGCCATTGCAAATCGCCAGCACCGGCACACCCTGAGTGGCGCGGCGCTTGACCTCGGCCATCACCGGCGACTGCGCCGCCATGGCGCCGCAGCGCAGGTAGTCGCCGTAGGAGAAGCCGCCGGGCACGACGATCAGGTCGGTCTTCTCGAAGTCGCCATCGCCGTGCCAGACCATCACCGGCTTGCGTGCGGTGACCAGCTCGATCGCCTGGGCGACATCGACTTCGCGGTTAGAGCCGGGAAAGACGAGGACGGCCGCCTTCATAACTCGGATGCTCTTGTGTCTTGCCGGACCGCTGGCCTCCAGCCTCGCTCTTGCTCATCGGAGCGCGGACCGCCTGGCCCGTTCACGACCATGATGCGGGCCTGGAGGCTGGCGCTCCGACTGAGCGGGCCTGGAGGCCTGCGGTCCGCCAGGAGAGGGATGACTGTCCGCTTCATCAGCCAACCAGTTCGATCGAGTAGTTCTCGATCACCGTGTTGGCGAGCAGCTTGCGGCACATCTCCTCGACGCGCTGCTTGGCTTTGGCCTTGTCGGTCTCGGCGAGCTCGAGCTCTATGTACTTGCCCTGGCGGACGTCGCCGACTTCGGGGAAGCCCAGCCGATTGAGCGAATGTCCGATGGCCTTGCCCTGAGGGTCGAGCACGCCGGTCTTCAACGTCACATGAACTCTGGCTTTCATTTCGCCTCTTACTGCAGGGTCGTCGGTCCGCGCACGTCGCCCGGTCCCTGGTCGATCAGGATGCCGAGCCGCCGCGCCACTTCCTGGTAGGCCTCTTCGACTTTGCCGAGATCGCGGCGGAAGCGGTCCTTGTCCATCTTCTCGTTGGTCCGGAGGTCCCACAGTCGGCACGAATCGGGGCTGATCTCGTCGGCCAGCACGATGCGCACCATGTCGTCCTCGTAGAGCCGGCCGAACTCGACCTTGAAGTCGATCAGCTTTATGCCGCAGCCCAGGAACAGGCCGAACAGGAAGTCGTTGACGCGCAAGGTGAGCGCCACGATGTCGTCGAGATCCTGCGGCGTCGCCCAGCCGAAAGCGGTGATGTGCTCCTCGGTGACCATCGGGTCGCCCAGCGCATCGTTCTTGTAGAAAAACTCCATGATCGAGCGCGGCAGCTGCGTGCCTTCCTCGACGCCGAAGCGCTTGGCGAAGGAGCCGGCCGCGACGTTGCGCACCACGATTTCGAGCGGGATGATCTCGACCTGGCGGATCAACTGCTCGCGCATGTTCAGCCGGCGGATGAAATGGGTCGGCACGCCGATCTCGCCGAGCTTGGTCATCAGGAACTCGGAGATACGGTTGTTGATCACCCCCTTGCCGGTGATCGTGCCTTTCTTCTGGTTGTTAAAGGCGGTGGCGTCGTCCTTGAAGTACTGGACGATCGTCCCGGGCTCGGGCCCCTCGAACAAGGTCTTGGCCTTGCCCTCGTAGATGCGGCGGCGGCGGGACATTTTCTACTCCTGTGCGGACGGCGCGGGCCGTCCGCCAATCGGCCGGAATATGGCGGAAGTCCCATGCGCCGGGACTGGGGAAAAATCCATTGAAAAAGGTGACGCAACCGTCATATTTGCCTCCAAACGGGAGGCCCCATGGCCCAGCAGATCACCTACGACAAGGCCTACGACGCCGTAGCGCCCGAGGATTTTCCGGCGATGCTGGAAGTGCCGCGCTATGGCCGGCGCAGCGACGCCTTCGACAGCATAATTTCGGCGACCCATGATCATTTTTGGGACCCGCTGGACAAGAGCTACATCGATTTCGACCGGCCGTTCGACCTTGCGACCCAGTCACTGGTGCCGCTCGACATGATCGTCGAGCTGCGCAGCGCCGTCGCCGACCGCCTGGACGAGCGCCAGAAGATCCAGCTCGCCAACGACGTCATGCATTGGTCGATCTCCAACCTGCTGCATGGCGAGCAGGGCGCCTTGTCGTTGTCGGCCAGCCTCTGCCACATCCTGCTCGATCCCGGGGCCCAGGAGTACGCCGCCAACCAGGCGCGCGAGGAGGCGCGCCATGTCGCGGGCTTCACGCGCTACATCACCAAGCGCTGGGGCGAGCCGCTGCCGGTCGGCAAGACGATCGCCACCGTGTTGCAGGATCTGGTGAGCACGCCCGAGGTCTACAAGAAGATCGTGGGCATGCAGATGCTGATCGAGGGCCTGGCGATGGGCTCGTTCGCCACCTTAAACGCCCGCACCAACGATCCTGTGTTGCGCCGTCTGGTGCAGCTGGTGATGAGCGACGAGGCCTTTCACCACCGCTTCGGCCGGCTGTGGGCGGCCAAGACGATCCGTCACCTCAACGAGGAGGAGCACCGCAAGGTCGAGGACTGGTCGGCGCAGATCTTCCAGATGCTGCTGTTCAATCTGATCAATGCCGAGCAGAAGCAGGTGATCTACGCCAAGTACGGCCTCGACTGGCAGTGGGTGCGCGACGCGGTCAAGGAGAGCTTCAGCGACAACGATCGGCGCGAGCAGCTCAAGGAAACCAACAATATCTTCCGCGTGCTGATCAAGACGCTGTTGCATGCCGGCATCATCACCCAGCGCACCGCGCCGCTTTATGCGGTGTGGGTCGACATGGACGAGCTGAAGGCCGAAGGCGAGGGCATTCCCGGCGACGTGGTCGCCGAGGAGATGATGGTGGTGCTGCGCGAGATCAACGCCAAGCGCAAACGAATCGTGTCGAAGGACGTGGCGGTGGCCGCCTAGAGCGGCGACGATCAGGGCTTCCTGGCCAACACGAAGGCCGACAGGCCGGCCAGCCGG
The DNA here is from genome assembly GCA_016870055.1 of Alphaproteobacteria bacterium. Classification (GTDB taxonomy): domain Bacteria; phylum Pseudomonadota; class Alphaproteobacteria; order Reyranellales; family Reyranellaceae; genus Reyranella. The sequence continues at coordinate 3,613 of VGCQ01000006.1, forward strand.
TTGATCGGGAACAACGGCAGCTCGGCGGCGCAGACCGCGCCCAGGATGGTGTTGATGAACGGACCATGCCTCTTAAGGCTGCTTCTCGGCTCCGCCGCGGTGCGCTGCGCCAGACGCACGACGGAAGCCAAGGGGAAGACGAAGCCAAAATAGTAGGCGCCGCGCACGATCTGCAGCCCCGCGCCGCGCATGGTGGTTTCGATCTCGGCCAGCCGATAGCGACGCTTGTGCTCGAGAAAGACGTCGTGACCGCTCCACAGGAAATGGAAAGCCGGCACCGTGGCGAGAAAATACGCGCCGGACGGCACGCGGGCCGCATAGTGACGGACCAGTCCCTGGTCGTCGTCGACGTGCTCCAGAACATCCATCATCAACACCAGATCGCAGTCGGTCGGGCCGGTGTCGCGGCGATGGCGCACCGGCTTGCCGGCGGCGCTGTCGTCGCGATCGGCCGGATAGCCGATGTCGACGCACAAGGCCGATTGGGCATTGGTGGTTTCGAGCAAGTGCCGTGAGAAGAAACCCGAACCCGCGCCGACATCGAGGATATGCCGCGGCTGCAGGGCGTCGACCAGGCGCCGCAAGGCGGCGGCCTTGGCGCGGTAGTACCAATGGCGCCCGATGTCGGCGCCCAGGATGTCTTCTTCCTTGAGGTCCATGCCGTCAGGGTCGTGGTGGGTCGGTATCCCCGTTCTCGTAGACGCCTTCGACCACGTAGATCGGCCGGCTTTTCACCTCGAGGAACAGCCGGCCGAGATACTCGCCGATGATGCCGAGCGAGAGCAGTTGGATTGCGCCCATCAGCAGCACGGCGATCAGCAGCGAGGCGTAGCCTGGCGTGTCGATGCCGAGGATCAGCACGCGGGTGACAATGAACAAGGCGTAGAGCACGGCGATGGCGGCGATCACCACGCCGACATAGAACCAGGCGCGCAGCGGCGCGGTCGAGAAGCTCACCACGCCGTCGAGCGCGAAGTTCCACAGCCGCCAGAAATTGAACTTGCTCGAGCCCGCGGCGCGCTGCGGCCGCTCGTAAGGAACGCCGACTGCGTTGAAGCCGACCCAGGCGAACAGGCCCTTCATGAAACGATTGCGCTCGGGCAGTTGGCGCAGCACTTCGATGGCGCGCCGGTCGACCAGGCGGAAGTCGCCGACATTCTCGGGAATACGCACCGGCGACATCGAGTTGAACACGCGATAGAACCAGCTTGCCGAAAGCCGCTTGGCGGCGGTGTCCCAGGCGCGCTGGGTGCGTACGCCGTAGACGATGTCGTAGCCCTCGCGCCAGCGGCTCATGAACGGTCCGATCAGTTCCGGCGGGTCCTGCAGGTCGATGTCCATGGGCACGATGACGTCGCCCTTGGCGTGGTCGATGCCGGCGGTCAGGGCCGCCTCCTTGCCGAAATTGCGCGACAGGTTGACGACGCGCAGACGGCGGTCGCGAGCGGCGCTATCGAGCAAATGGCCGAGCGTGCCGTCGCGCGAGCCGTCGTTCACGAACACGATCTCGAAGCGAAGCCCGTCGCGCTCCAGCAGCGGCGGCACTGTGGTGAGGAAGAGATCGATCGACTCCTCCTCGTTGAAGACCGGCACCACCAGGGACAGCAGCGGATTGGCGGGCCGGCGCGCGCGCTGGCGGGCGAGTTGGCGTTCCAAGGGCCCGCCGGTGGGCTGGCTGAGGGGGAGGATCGATTCGGGCACGAACGAAGGTTCCGTCCAACGGCGCACTGACCCCTCGCTTCCCCCGCTACCAAGGAATCAAAAGCGGGGCGGCGAATCAACCCCTAATTCGCGTCACGTCACCGGCTCGACGGCACCGTTCAAGCCCATGATGCCGAGCTCGACTCCGAGCCCGGGATGACGCTTGCCGAGCGCGTTGCGGAACGTTCGCAGGGCCTCTGTCAGCTTGGCGGTCTCGAAAGCGCGGTCGGTCTTGATCTGATCGCCATAGGCCACTACGGCGGCGCCGCAATCGCGGTGGCAGATGCCGATCACGCGTTTGACCTCGTGCAGGCCGACCGAAATCTGCAGATTGTCCCACCACGTCTTGTGCCACGCCTCGAAGGCCGGTGCGACCGCCGCCACGGGGCCGCCGGCGATGTTGAACTGGCTGTAGAGGTTCTCGAGGGAACGGCTCGCCATATAGCTCCAGGTGAAGCTGGTGAAGCGCGGATCGATGCACTTCATCAGCATGGCCTCGTAGGTCGGCTTGGTCTGCGCGATCGCCGGTTGCGCGGCAACCGCCATGGCCGCACCGAGACCGCCCAGCCAGGTGCGACGCGACGGCATGGGCAGGCAGCCGCAATTGGAGTGATGGGCGCAATGGGTCATTTGAAGGTCGCCTTTCCTTGCTGCGCCAGTCCGCCGGTGCCATCGGCGATCCAGGTGGTCGCGGAGCCGTCGGACTGTCGCCGTGCCTGAACCGAGAACGTCGCCCCGCCATAGACCGGGGCCAGGGCGCGGAACTCGAACGCCGCCGGCACTCTATCACGGTTCGACCGCCGCGCCAATTCGATCTGCAAAAGGCCCATCAGCGGGCCGTGCACGATCAAGCCGGGATAGCCTTCGACGCCCGTCACATAGGGCTGGTCGTAATGGATGCGGTGGCCGTTGAACGTGAGGGCGGAAAAGCGGAACAGCAGGACAGGGTCGGCGGCGATCTTTCTCGACCAGGTCGCGTCGGCCGGCGCGGGCTTGGGCTGGCGCTGCGCCTCGCCGGGCTTGGCCGCCTCGCGATAGACGATGTCGTGGTCTTCGATGAAGGAGACGCCGGACGGGCCCGACACGGTGTGTTCGACGGTGACGAACACCATGGCGCCGGTCGAGCCGGTCTTGGGCTCGACCGACTTGATGCGCGAGGCGCGCTGGATCGTCTCGCCGATTCGCAGCGGCGGGCCGATGAAGGCGAAGCGGCTGCCCGCCCACATCCGGCGTGGTAGCGGCACCGGCGGTAGGAAATCGCCGCGCTCGGCATGGCCATCGCCACCGACCTTGGACAGCGGAGCGGCTTCGAGAAAATAGAGCCAATGCCACAATGGCGGCAATGGATCGCCGATCTTGGGATCGGGGTCCTTCTCGTCGAGAGTGGCGATCAGGGCGCGCACCGGAAAGGACGTGGCGAGATCCTCGACGGTCTGGCTGCGGCCAACCCATTGGCGCAATGTTTCGAGCGACATACGGCTATTCCCCCGGTTGGCGTGCGACTTTGCCACCGGTGCCGAGTAGTGGAAAGACCGCGACGGCGTCGCTATATAACGGCACAACGAGCCAAACCGGAGCGGCCATGACCACGTTCGACGAGCGCGAAAAGACTTTCGAGAAGAAATTCGAGCGCGACCAGGACCTGCAGTTCAAGGTCAATGCGCGCAAGAACAAGCTGCTCGGCCTGTGGGCCGCCGGCCTGATGGGCAAGAGCGGCGCCGACGCCGAGGCCTATGCCAAGGACGTCGTGATGGCCGACTTCGAGAAGCCCGGTGACGACGACGTCGTGGACAAGCTGGTGAAGGACCTTGCGGCTGCCGGCAAGCCGACCGAAGATCATACCGTTCGCAAGCAGGGCGAGCGCCTGTTGGCCGAAGCCAAAGCCCAGATCATGAAGGAGACGCGGTAGAGTCTTGCCGGAGCGCGGAGAGCTGTCGTCAGCCGAACACGCGCTCGAAGATCGTGTCGACGTGCTTGGTGTGATAGGTCATGTCGAACAGCGCCACCAGTTCGTCGTCGGCCAGGAATTGCCTGATCTCCTTGTCGGCGCGGCAGAGCGCCAGGAACGAAGCGTTGCCGCGCCACGCCTCCATGGCATTGCGCTGGACGGCGGCATAGGCGTCCTCGCGGCTCATGCCCTTCTGGGTGAGCGCCAGCAGTACGCGCTGGGAGAACACCAGACCGCCCAACGAGTCGAGGTTGCCCTTCATGCGCTCGCCGTAGACCACCAGCTGCTCGATCACCGAGGCGAGCCGCCCGAGCGCGAAATCGAGCGTCACCGTGGCATCGGGCGCGATGTAGCGCTCGGCCGAGGAATGCGAGATGTCGCGCTCGTGCCACAGCGTGACGTTCTCCAGCGCCGGCACGACGGCGCTGCGCACGACGCGGGCAAGCCCGGTGAGATTCTCGGTCAGCACCGGGTTGCGCTTGTGCGGCATGGCCGAACTGCCCTTTTGACCCGCCGAGAAGAACTCCTCGGCCTCGCGGACCTCGGTGCGCTGCAGGTGGCGGATCTCGGTGGCGAGGTTCTCGATCGAGGCGGCGATCACCGCGAGTGTCGAGAAGAACACGGCATGCCGGTCGCGCGGGATGATCTGGGTCGACACCGGCTCTACCGTGAGTCCGAGCTTCTTTGCGACGTGCTCCTCGATACGCGGGTCGATGTTGGCGAAGGTGCCGACGGCGCCCGAAATGGCGCAGGTCGCGATCTCGGCGCGGGCGGCCAGCAGGCGGGCGCGGTTGCGGGCGAAGGCGGCATGATGCCCGGCGAGTTTGACGCCGAAGGTCGTCGGCTCGGCATGGATGCCGTGGCTGCGGCCGATGGTCGGCGTGTGCTTGTGCTCCAATGCCCGCTTCTTCAGTGCCGCCAGCAGGCGGTCGAGGTCGGCAATCAGGATGTCGGCGGCCTCGGTGAGCTGCACGGCAAAGCTGGTGTCGAGCACGTCCGACGAGGTCAGGCCCTGGTGCACGAAGCGTGAGGCGGGTCCGATGAACTCGCCGAGCCAGGTCGTGAAGGCGATGACGTCGTGCTTGGTGACGCGCTCGATGGTGTCGATCTTCTCGACAGTGCCCGTGGGATCGGCCTGGAGGGCGGCCATCGCCTTCTTGCCGCCTTCCCAGATCGCCTTCGCCGCATCCTTGGGGATGACCCCGAGTTCCGCCATCGCATCGCAGGCATGCGCCTCGATCTCGAACCAGATGCGGAAGCGGTTCTCGGGCGCCCAGATAGCCGCCATCTGCGGCCGCGTGTAGCGGGGGATCATGGCCGGGCTTTTAGCCCCGAAGGGCCGGCGGCGCCATGTTAAGAAGTGTCGCCATGGACAAGCCTGTGACCCCGCTCATGACGCCGCTCGCCCAGTGCCCGCGCGCCACCCTGGCCGCCATCGAGGGGGTGCTGACCGATATCGACGAGACCGTGTCGACGCAGTCGCGGCTGACCGCCGAGGCCTATGGCGCCCTGGCGGCCCTGAAGGCGGCCGGTCTGCGGATCATCCCGGTGACCGGCCGGCCGGCCGGCTGGTGCGACCACATTGCCCGCTTCTGGCCGGTCGACGCCGTGGTGGGCGAGAACGGCGCCTTCTGGATGTGGCAGGACCGCGAGGCGGGCAAGCTCCGGACCCGCTTCGTGCAAGGCGAGGCCGAACGCGCCCAGGGCAAGCGGCGGCTCGAGGCAGTGCGCCGAGAGGTGCTGCGCGAGGTGCCGGGTGCCGCCATCGCCTCCGACCAGCCCTTCCGTGCCGCCGACCTTGCCATCGACTTTTGCGAGGACGTGCCGGCGTTGCCGCATGAGGCGGTGCTGCGCATCGTCAAGATCTTCGAGGCCCATGGCGCACACGCCAAGATCAGCTCGATCCATGTCAACGGCTGGTTCGGCGACTACGACAAGCTCACCACCAGCCGCCTGATGATGGCCGAGCTGTTCGGCGTCGACCTCGCGACGGCGCGCGGGCGCTACGTCTTCTCCGGCGACTCGCCCAACGACGCGCCGATGTTCGGCTACTTCCCCAATGCCGTGGGTGTGGCCAACGTACGCGACTTTGCCGACGACATGGATCACCTGCCGCGCTGGATCACGACCGCGCGTTCTGGGGCGGGCTTCGTCGAACTGGCGCAGGCGCTGATCGCGGCGCGGCGATAGGCGCGTGATGACGCTTCCGCGACCGCCTGCCGCCGTCGTCTTCGACATGGACGGCCTGCTGTTCGACAGCGAACGTCTTTATGGCGAGGCGATCCTGACGGCAGCCCGCGAGGTCGGTTGCCCGATGAGCCGCGATGTCTTCCTGCAGTTGATCGGCCGCTCGCGCGAGGCCAATCATCGCTTTCTGCTGCAGCACTATGGCGACGACTATCCGCTCGATGCCCTGATCGCGGCCTGGGGACGGCATTTCCGGCTACTAGCGGCAGATGGTCCGCCGCTGAAGCCGGGCGCGGCTCAACTGCTCGACCTTTTGCAGGAGCACCGTCTGCCGACAGCGATCGCGACCTCGTCGTCACACGCCACGGTCCAGCAAAACCTGATCTTGCGCGGAATTGCCGAGCGCTTCCAAACTGTCGTGGCGCATGGCGACTACGCCAACGGCAAGCCGGCGCCCGATCCCTTCCTGCGCGCCGCCGAACGGCTGGGGGTCGCGCCCATCAATTGCTTGGCGTTGGAAGATTCACACAATGGTGTGCGCTCGGCCGCTGCCGCCGGCATGATGACGGTCATGGTTCCGGACCTGATCGCATCGACCGCAGAAATCGAGGGCCTTGGTATTCGTGTCGTCGACGATCTGCGCCATGTTTGCCGTCTCATCGACCTGGGGCTGCAATGATCGCTGCGACTCGCAATTCGCGACTATTGTTTGCGTACAAACCGAGTCAGCGCACCGGCGCGACCAGCAGCGAACCATAGTGGGTGATACTGTCCGCCTGGCTCCAGACGCCGATGGCGCCGGACTGCGGGAGGCTGCGATCGGTGGTGCTGAACAAAGTGTCGCGGCCCAACGCCACCTCGAAGCGATCGGCCGAGGCGATGACGCGTAGCGCGTGCCAGCGTCCGGCTTCGATCACTGCTTCCTTCATGGCAAGCTGGCTGCGCTTGCCTTTCTCGACACGATAGAAACGCACCGAATTGTCGAGCGCATTGGCGCGCACGACATAGTAGTCGTTGGCGCTCTGGGCGCGGAACATCAGGCCGGCGACCCGGGCGCGGGTGCCGCTAAGCGGCTTGAAGCGAAGTGTGGCGTCGAGGTCGCGGGTGATCGCCTGCTGGGCGATGCAGAGTGGCATGCGCAAATCGCTGGGGTCGGCCGCCGTCTCGGCCAGTGCCCAGCCGTCCGGCGCCTCGGGGTCGGCAACCGCCTGCCAGTGCGCCGGCCGGCCGATACCCGTCATGCCCTGCGTGCAGGCGACCCGGCCGTCGGGCGTGGTCAGGGGCACGACAAGCTGGGCGGAAGCCGGGAACGCCAGGAACAAAGCGACAAGGGTCAGTGGGACTCGCATGGTCTGAACCTAGCAAAATGTGTCGCGCTTGACCGCCCGTGCGGGACGGAGGAGTTTACGCCGCAACGTCAATTTGCGGCGCTTCAGGGGGAGGAAATCCAATGCGTCTTTGCACCATCATGAACGGCGGCAAGGCCGTGGTCGGCGTCAAGACGGCCGACGGCAAGATCATCGACCTCAGCAAGCAGATGCCGCGGGCCCCCAAGTCCGTGGTCGAGATCCTGGCCGGCGGCAAGAAGGTCCAGGCCGCGGTCGCCAAGGCCTGCGCCAAACCCAAGGCGGGCGCCACCGTGTCGGCCAAGTCGGCCAAGTACCTCTGCCCGGTTCCCAGTCCCGGCAAGGTCCTGTGCATCGGTCTCAACTACCGCAAGCATGCCGAGGAAACCGGCAGCCCGATTCCGACCTATCCCGTGGTGTTCTGCCGCTACAACAACACCCTGGTGCCGCACAACGGCAAGATGCCGCGGCCCAGCCACTCCGACCAGCTCGACTGGGAAGCTGAGCTCACCATCGTGATCGGCAAGAAGTGTCGCAACGTGCCCAAGGAGAAGGCGCTCGGCGTGATCGCCGGTTATGCCTGCTTCAACGACGGCTCGGTGCGTGACTGGCAACGCAAGTCGGGCGGCCAGTTCACACTCGGCAAGAATTTCGACGGCACCGGCGGCTTCGGGCCCGACATCGTCACCTCCGACGAGCTGCCGCCGGGCGCCGCGCCGCTGCGCATCATGACGCGCGTCAATGGCGAGGTCATGCAGGACAGCAACACCGATGACCTGATCTTCGACGTGCCGACCCTGGTCCACGAGCTCTCCAAGGTCATGACGCTCGATCCCGGCGACATCATCATCACCGGCACGCCGTCGGGCGTCGCCATGGCGCGCAACCCGCAGCCCTGGCTCAAGCCCGGCGATATCTGCGAGGTCGAGATCGAGAAGATCGGCGTGCTGCGCAACCCGATCGTGCAGGGAGCTTAGTTGGCAGCCCTCCCCAGCTCTGCTGGGGAGGAAGCCTACCGTCTCGGCAGTCTCTCCAAACCACCCATCATCAGGCGTGTCGCGAATTCGGCGGCCGCCGCCGGATCGGCCGGCTCGCGCGCCACCATGACCACCGAGATCTCGAAGGCGATGCCCGCCATCGCTGCGGCGAGATAGACGACATCGACGTTGGGCAGCACGCCGCTCGCGATGGCGCCGCGGATGTCGTCGTTCAACGCCTGGGCCAGCGCGCGTACGTCGGGCTTGTCGAGCAGCGTGCGGATGGCGGTAAAGTTCTTGCGGGCCAGCGCGAGAAGCTCGGCGTCTTCGACGATGAAGTCGAAGTAGACGGCGTAATGGAGGCGAAAGAACTGCTCGGCGGTCGTCGCACTGCCGCGTCCGCCGCGATGGCGCTTCAGGAGCTCTCCGGTCAGCTCGCCCACCACCGCCTCGAAGATCTCGTCCTTGTCCTTGAAGTAGTTGTAGAAGGTGCCGGAGGCGAGGTCGGTGCGGCGCACGATGTCGCGTACGCTTGCCGCACCGTAGCCCATCTCGGCGAACACCGCGCGCGCGGCTTTCAGAAGCGCCGTGCGGTTCTCCGCCTTGTTTTGCTCGCGCCGGCCTGCGCGTTCGCGCGCTTCCGTCGTGGTTTGGGTTTCCGTGACCTGGGCTTCGTCGTTCATGTTGGGCATCCCAGCCTCATCGTCCGAGCTGCGCCAGCTCGTGGCGCAGCCCTGCCACCATGTCGTCCATCGCCCGCGCCGCTGCCTGCAGGACGCCGCGCATGCCGACGAAGCCGTGGATCAGCGAATCGAACTCGCGGTGCACGGTCTTGACGCCGGCCGCCGCCAGGCGTGCGGCATAGGCCTGGCCCTCGTCGCGCAGCGGATCGAAGCCCGCGGTGTAGATCAGGGCGGGCGCGAGCCCGGACAGGTCATCGGTCCTGAGTGGCGAGACGCGGGGATCGGCGATCTGGCCCAGATCGTTGAGATAGTGGTCGCGTACCCATTCCATGTCGGCGCGTGTCAGCAGGAACCCCTCGCTGCAGCTCGCGTACGACGCGCTGTCGCAAGCGAGGTCGGTAGCCGGGTAGATCAGCCATTGCAGGCAGGGTGGCCGTCGCTCGCCGCGCAACAGGCGCGCGACCACCGTCGCCATCGTTCCGCCTGAAGAATCGCCGCCGACCACGATGCGCGCCGGGTCGATACCGAGTCCGACCGCTTGAGCCTCGAGCCAACGATAGGCGGCAACGGCATCGTCGAGAGCGGCAGGGAACTTGTGTTCCGGCGCCAGGCGATAGTCGACGGTCACCACGGCGCAACCGCTACGGGCGCAAAAGTAGCGACAGGCGAGGTCGTAGGCTTCGAGACTGCCGACCGTCCAGCCGCCGCCATGAAAATAGAGGATCGTCGGCAACAGGCGCGCCACACTGTCGGCTGGGCGGTAGAACCGCACGCGCAGGCGGCCGGCCGGCCCATCGATGGTGCGGTCGACGATCTCTCCGACAGGCGACGGCCGGCCGCTCAACAGCGGGAGAAATGTATCGAACGAGGCACGCGCCTCGGCGACGCTCAGCCGGTGCATCGGCGGCTGGCCGCTGCGGGCGAGGAGCTGCAGGAACCACTGGGTGCGGCCGTCGAGGGTGCGGCCGTCGACCGCCACCGGCGGTCCGGCCAGGATATTGACCCACGAGATCGGCATGCGCAGCGCCAGGTTGGCGGCCTTGCCCTGTAGCTCGCGCGCGATCTCCTTCAACGGCATGGCTTCGTTCCTACCACTCCGCCCCGCCGTTGTGGAGCCTGGGTACCGTGGCTAGGTTGCCATGGCGATGACCACTGCGCCCCCCGACGACTACGCTGCGGCGCTGCGCCGCGAGATCGTGCGCAGCGAGATCAAGCGCATGGAGGTGCTGGCGGTCCTGCTGGTTGTCTTGCTCGGCCTGACGCAGGCCGCCATCAACTTGCTGCCCGAGGTCACCAACCGGCTGTTTCGCGGCGGCCTGGCATGGTGGGTGCCGCTGGCCGGCATCGGTTCGTTTGCCGTCTACGAGCTGGTCGCTCTGCTCGTGTTGCGGTGGCGAGCCGCGCGGGATCGCGAGTTTCCGCGCTACGGTCGCTTCGCCAATGCCCTGGTCGAGACCAGCCTGCCGAGTGTCATCATCTATGTGGTCGGCAGCCACATGGAGCCGGCGGTGGTGTTCGGCTACTGGCCGCCAATGCTGTATTTCTTCTTCATCCTGCTGTCGACCTTGCGGCTCGACTTTTGGCTGTCGGTCTGGACCGGCGCCGTAGCGGCTGTTCAGCAGTTGATCTTGGTCCTCTGGCTCATTCCGATCGATCAGTACTCGGTACTGCCCGAGCACTCGCCGTATTATCATTTCAGTCGCAGCATCATCCTGCTGGGGGCGGGCATCGTCGCCGGCATCGTGGCGCGCAGCTTGCGACGGCAATTCGACCAGTCGGTGCTGGCTGCGGCGGCGCGTGATCGCATCACCAACTTGTTCGGCCAGCACGTGTCGCCCGCCGTGGTCGATCGCCTGCTCGCCCACCAGACCGACCCGCCGAGCGAGACGCGCGAGGTCTGCGTGCTGTTCCTCGACATAAGAGGCTTTACCGCCATGACGAGAACCCGACCGGCGGCCGAGACGGTGGCCCTTCTGAACGACTTCTTCGCCGAGATGATCGAGGTCGTCGATCGTCACGGCGGCATCATCAACAAGTTCCTGGGCGACGGCTTCCTCGCTGTGTTCGGTACGCCGCTTGAAGATCCCGAGGCGGCGGCCAACGCGCTGGCCGCCGCCCGGGCGATGCTTGAGGCCGTCGAGCGCTGGAATGGCGAGCGGCCTCGACTGCCGCTGCGCGTCGGCATCGGCATCCATATGGGCGAGGCGGTGACCGGCACCGTCGGATCGCCGCAGCGCAAGGAATATACGGTGATCGGCGATACCGTGAACCTGGCCGCACGGTTGGAGCAGCTCACCAAGGAAACCGGCTCGCAGCTCTTGGTCTCGAGCACCGTGCATCGCGCCACTGCGGGCGCCGGCGGCGCCACCGATCTTGGGCCATTGCCGATCCGTGGCTACGACCAGGAGGTTCGGGTATGGCGGGTGGCTTGAGCTGGTACTTCGCCTACGGCTCGAACATGGATGCGAAGCGCCTGTTCGACGTTCGATTGCGGCCGGTGGGTGTGGCGTGCGGCCAGAGGATCGCCGGTCGCCTCGATGGCTGGCAGCTTGCCTTCAACAAGCGGACGTCCGATCGGGAGGGCGCCGGCGCGGCAAACATCGTGCCCGTCCCGAGCAGCGTTGTGCACGGAACATTGAACCTGCTGCCGGCCAAAGGGTTCGAAGTGCTGGATCGCCATGAGGGGGTCGCCGGAGGTCACTATGAGCGCCGGGTGGTGCCGGTCGTGCGCCCCGACAGCGGCGTCACCGTCGAGGCGATCACCTATGTTGCCCTCAAGATTGGCGAGGGCCTGCGGCCGGCCCGCGACTATCTCGACCATCTGCTGGCCGGCCGCGATCTGCTGCCGGCCGACTACTGGCGGTGGCTTGCCGCGACGCCAACGCTCGACTGAGCGGCCTGTCGGCTATTTGGCGCCGGCCAGCTGCTTCTTGCTCTTCGGGCTCTTGGTCTTCTCGGCGAGCGCGTCGCGCGATACCGGCGTGGTGCCGCTCGCCTTGACCTCGGGTACGTCGGCTTCGTTCCAGAAGTTGAGTTCGATCATCACGCCGTCGGGGTCATGCAGGAAGACCTGCTGCAACGGCCGCGCCGGCACCTTCCGGACCTCGTACGGCACGCCGTCCTTCTTGATCGTGGCGATGGTGCCGCGGATGTCCGAGCAGTTGATGGCGACATGGTCGATGGCGCCGCTACCGTGATCCTTGCGGGTGGTCTCCGAGACGATATGCAGGATCGCCTTGTCGCCGGCGTATAGCCAAGCGCCGGGGAACTGGAAGGGCGGGCGATCGCCGTTCCTCAAGCCGACATAACGCTCGTAGAAGCGCACCGTGGCGTCGAGATCCTTGCAGTAGATATTCCAGTGGTCGAGCGACAGAGCGGGCATGGGTACCTCTGGCATCTGTGGTGGGAGTGACACAGCTTAGCGCAATCCCGGCCCCGGGAAACCTGTCGGATCGGCTTCCGCAGCGCAAACTTGCCCATCGACCGGTCAGCCGAGACGATCGGGGCGTCCCAGGACGGCGTTGAACACAGTGTCGGGCACGGTGACGAGCGGGTCCCGGTAGGCCGCCCGTAGGGCGTCGGGATGGCGGTCCGGGGCAGACGACAGCTCGGCCAGCCGGTCGATGAAGGGCAGGTCGAGCTCGGAGTCCTTGTCGGTCATGCCGCCCCAGACGTCCCATGGCAACATTTCGTGATTGTTGAGCGCAGCCACGTCGCGGATGACGTTGCTGGCGATGAACCACAGGCCATGCATGTCGAGGATGCCGAACGCCGTCGGATCGGCCTTGCCGTCGCGGCAGAGCCGCCAGGCATCGCCTGCCACCAGGAAGCGATCGCGCGGCACGTCGAGCGGGTCGAAGCCGACGGCAAAGAGCTTGCGCTGATGCGGATCGAGCTGGGGGTCGACCAGCACCCAGCGCTGCTCGGCGCCGTTCCAATATTCGGTGACCCAATGGTCGAGGAACTTGGCGTTCTCGAAGTAGCCGGCGAAGCCGCAACGCGCTCGCGCCGCAGCGCCCTGGCGACGCAGCAGGGCGACATGCAGCAGCGTGAAGTGGCGGCACACGCCGACCACGCGCTCGCCTGCTGGCCGCGCCACCGTCAGCGGCCGCCCGTCCCGCCGGGCGATACGGTCGAGCATGTCGCCGACCGCACGCAGGTGCGCCTCGGCATGCTGCTCCGCCGACAGATCGACGCCATAGGTCGAGGCGATATGCTCGTGGATCAGTACCCCTTGCACGACCGCGGCAAGCTGGCCGACATCGCGAGGCGGGCCGTCAAGCAGCGCCGCGTGGCCGGCTACGTCGCTCATTCCGCCGGGCTTGCGGTGGGGATCAGCGGTCACGTGAACAGCGCCTCGAGCTTGCCGAGCGTGTGGGCCCAGCCGCGGCGGTGGTCGTCGCGCGCCTTCTCGTCGAAGAACTGCTCGTGTGTCAGCGTCAGGACGGTGCCGTCGCCGTCGGCTGCGAAGTCGAGCGTGACCTGCGACTGGCGCTCGGGCGTGCTTTGCCAAGCCCATGAAAAGACCAGCCGGCGATCCGGCACGACCTCGCGGTAGATGCCGCTCACACTGTGATGCTGGCCGTCGGCCGTCCAGAACTGGACGCCGAAGCGGCCGCCGACCCGGACATCGGCTTCGGCGATCGGCCGATTGGGGTGGTCGGTGACGCCCCACCAGCCGATCATTTCTTGCGACTGCGTCCAGGCTTGGTAAAGCCTTGCCGGCGACGCTTTGAATCGCCGCTTGAGCGCGAGGCTTGGCTTGTCGGCCATGAATCTTCCTCCAGATAGGCGGCGAGTCGGTCGAGCTGCTCGGTCCAGTAGTGTTGGTAGCGGGCCAGCCAATTCATCGCCTGCTCCATCGGTGCGGCCTTGAGCCGGCAGGTGACGACCCGGCCGGTCTTGTGGCGCTCGATCAGGCCGGCATCCGACAGGACGTCGAGATGCTTCATGATGGCCGGCAGCGACACCGGAAAGGGCCGCGCCAGCTCGCTGACGCTGAGACGCTCTTCCTCGTCGAGCCTGGCCAGCAGGGCGCGCCGCGTCGGATCGGCGAGGGCAGCGAAGGTGCGATCGAGTGCGGCGGCTTGAAGGTTAACCATAATGTTAACTTTAAAGGCGCAGGGCTTCCATCGTCAAGTGACGCCGCGCGGTCCGCCGAGGGCTATTTGAGCTTGGTGATCAGTGCCTGGGCTGCCGCCGGATTGCGCTCCTTGGCGCCCGAGATGAAGTACACGAACGCATCGCCCTTTTTGCTCCAGGCTTTGGCCCGCTTGGCCCAGCCGTCGAGGTCGGCGGGCTTGTAGCCGGTCTTCACCTTGGCTTGGCTGCCCATCAGGCGGGCATAGGTGAAGTCGGCAGTCGGCTGGTCGATCTCGGGGAAATCCTCGTCGTGGGCATAGACGATGGCGGCGCCATATTTGCGCGCAAGTTCGTAGAAGCGCGCGTCCTGGAAGCTGCCATGGCGCACTTCCAGCGCATGGCGCAGCGGCCGCTTGCCGAGTTCGCGCGGCAGCAGCTTCAGGAATGCTTCGAAGTCCTCCGGATCGAACCTCTTGGTGCCCATGAACTGCCAATTCACCGGGCCCAGCCGATCGCCGAGCTCGACGATGCCCTGGGCGAAGAATCGGTCGATCGATTCGCCCGCCTCGGCGAGCACGCGTCGGTTGGTGCAGAAGCGCGACGCCTTGACCGAAAACACGAAGCCCTCCGGCGTCTCGTCGCGCCACTTCGCCCAGCTCGCCGGCTTGAAGCTCGAGTAGTAGGTGCCGTTGATCTCGATCGAGGTGAGCTGGCGGCTGGCATATTCCAGCTCGCGCTTGTGGGTCAGGCCTTTGGGATAGAACACACCGCGCCACGGCTCGAAGGTCCAGCCGCCGATGCCGACATAGATGTTGCCGCTCATGGCAGGACTATAGCAGCCCCAAACTCCTGAAGCTCGCATGGCCTTTGCGGCCGATCACCAGGTGATCGTGGACCGCAATGCCCAGCGCCTCGGCGGCGGCTTTGACCTCGCGTGTCATCTCGATGTCTTCGCGCGACGGTTTGGGATCGCCACTGGGATGATTGTGCACCAGGATCAGGGCGGCGGCGTTCAGCGCCAGCGCCCGCTTGACCACCTCGCGCGGATAGACCGGCGTGTGGTCGATGGTGCCGCGCTGCTGCACCTCGTCGGCGATCAGCACGTTCTTGCGGTCGAGGAAGAGGATGCGGAACTGCTCGGTCTTCTCGTGGGCGAGTGCGGCATGGCAGTAGTCGATGAGTTGCTGCCAGTTGGTCAGCACCGGCATGTCCTTGACGGTGCGCGCCGCTAGCCGTCGCGCGGCCTCGCGCAGCGCCTTGAAATGCACCAGTGTGCGTCGATCGATCTCGAACTCGCGCAACTGCGCGGGTTCGGCGGCAAAGACGTCGCCCAGCGTGCCGAAGCGCTCGAGAAGGTTCTTGGCCAACGGCTTGGTGTCGACGCGCTCGATCGAATAGAACAGCAGCAGCTCGAGCAGCTCGTAGTCGGCCAGCGGCTCGACGCCCGCGCCGAGCACCCGTTCGCGCACCCGGCCGCGATGGCCCCAGAAGTGCGGCCGCTCGGCGGTGGCCTCGCCGCTATTGTGGCCGCTGCCCGTCGGCGCTGCGGCGAGCAGGGCGACGATGCGCGCCGTCGGGTCCTCGCCGGAGAATTCCCAGCACTGGTCGAGCTTGTTCCAGGCGCCGCCCGCCTCGCGCAGCAGCGATCGATGAGGCAGCGTATTGCCGCGCACTTGCCAGAGGTCATTGGCGGTCTGCAGGCGTAGGCCGGCAGCCAACAGGGCGAGCAGCGCCGCATCGTCCGCCGCCGCTTCGGGAGTTGCCCGTTTCGCCCTGCCCATGGCGCGACGGTCCTATGCAACCGCGGCGGAAAGGCGGCAGGAAGTGGCTGAAGCCGAGACGGCCGACTATTGTCGGGCGATGTCCACAGCCTCCAATGCCGAGATCGACGCTGCCTGCGAGGCCTTCGCCCAGGAGCACAATCTGCCCGGTCTGCTTGCCGGGGTCGTACAGGACGGCCGGTTGATCCATGTCGCGGTCGTCGGCCAGGCCGACATCGAGGCCGGGCGTCCGGTGACACCCGAGACGGCGTTTCGCATCGCCTCGATGACCAAGAACATGACGGCGCTTGCGATCCTCGCCCTGCGTGATCGCGGCAAGCTCGTGCTCGACGCGCCGCTGGCCGAGTACGTGCCGCAGTTCGCCGCGGTGGCGCCGGCCACTCGTGACAGCCAGCCCGTCAGCCTCCGCCATCTGCTTTGTCACACCGCCGGCTTCGTCACCGACGATCCCTGGGCCGACCGTGTGCTCGGCATGACGCCGGCCGCGCTCGATGCATTGATTGCCGGCGGCACGCTGTTCGCCCGTCCGCCGGGGCTTGCCTTCGAGTACTCGAACCTGGGCTATGCGCTGCTCGGCCGCGTCATCGGCAATGTCAGCGGCGAACCCTACCAGGCCTTCATCCGGCGCACTTTCCTCGAGCCGCTCGGCATGGCGCGCACCACTTTCGATGCTTTGCAGGCCCAGCGCGGCGACTACGCCTTCGGCTATCGCCTCGACGACGAGGCTTGGTCGCGCGAACGCATCGAGCCCGACGGCGAGGTCGGCGCGATGGGCGGCCTGGTCACGACGGCGGCAGACTACGCGCGCTGGGTCGCCTTCCTGCTGTCGGCCTGGCCGGCGCGCGACGATCCCGAGACGGGTCCGGTCCGTCGCGCCAGCGTTCGCGAAATGGGCCTGTGGCATGGACCGCCTTTCCTGTCCGAGGTCGTCGATGGCCAGGCAGCACTGGCCAGCGCCTACGGCTATGGGCTGGTCAACGCCGTCGATCCGGTGCTCGGCCGACGTCTGCACCATTCCGGCGGCTTGCCGGGCTACGGCTCGCACGTCCTGATGCTGCCCCAACGCGGCTGGGGCGTCTTCGCCTTTGCCAATCGAACTTATTCACCGATGTCTCGCCTGACGCCACGCCTCGCTGCGATCCGTCATGCCGCAGCGCCGCGGCTCGCATCGGCCGAGCCGTCGCTCTTCCTGAAATGCGCCGTCGACGCAGTGGTTGCCGCCTACGCATCGGGCCGCATCGAGGTGGCGGAGCGGGCGTTCGCCGAAAACTTCCTGCTCGACACGCCGGCTCGACTCCGTAACGCTGAGCTGGCGGGCCTCAAGGACAGGCTGGGCGAAGCGACGTTGGAACGAATCGAGCCGCGGCATGGGCTCGCCGCAAACTTCACGCTCGCCTGTGAACGCGGCCGCTTGAAGGGCGTCGTGATCCTGTCGCCGGACCCTGAACCCGGCATCCAAAAGCTGACGCTTACCATCGAGCAGACGTGACACCGCCGGCCTTGGCGGCCCTTGGTCCTACGCCGCGGTTGCCGCGGCGCGGGTAGTGAGGTCGTAGGGCGGCTTCGCGAGCTCGCGCGGCGAGAGGGTGAAGAACTCGACGCCGGTTTCGGTGATGCCGACCGAATGCTCGAACTGGGCCGAGAGCTGCTTGTCGCGCGTCACTGCCGTCCAGCCGTCACTCAGGATCTTCACCTGCCAGGTGCCGGCATTCACCATCGGCTCGACGGTGAAGAACATGCCGGGCTTGAGTTCGGGGCCGGTGCCCGCCTTGCCGTAGTGCAGGATGTTGGGCGCGTCGTGGAAGATGCGGCCAAGCCCGTGGCCCGAGAAGTCGCGCACCACGGAGAAACGTTGCGCCTCGACGTAGCTCTGGATGGCGTGCCCGATGTCGCCGACCCGGCCGCCTGGCTTGGCGGCGGCGATACCGCGCATCATCGCCTCGTAGGTGACATCGCACAGCCGGCGCGCCTTCACGCTCACCTCGCCGGCGAAGAACATGCGGCTGGTGTCGCCGTACCAGCCGTCGAGGATCACCGTGACGTCGATATTGACGATGTCGCCATCCTGCAGGCGCTTATCTCCGGGGATGCCGTGGCAGACCACATGGTTGATCGAGGTACAGATCGACTTGGGATAGCCGCGATAGCCGAGCGGGGCGGGGATCGCCTTGTGATCGAGGATGTAGTCGTGGCAGAGCTTGTCGAGCTCGCCGGTGCTGATGCCCGGCTGCACGTGGGGCGTGATGAAGTCCAGCGTCTCGGCGGCCAGCCGGCCGGCGCGGCGCATGCCCTCGAATCCCTCCGGCCCGTGCAGCTTGATCGACCGCTGGTCGCGCCGCCAGTAGTCGTCGCTGTCGTCGATGAAGTCGCGAGGGCTGCTCATGGCGCCTATTTGGCATGCGATATCGATGCTAACAAGGCCGCGCGATGCTTGGCCGGCCGGCACGCCTTCGTTAAGGTCCTGAAAGACAAGCAAAAAGAGCGTGGCATGTCCCAGCCGGCAAAAACCGTGACCGCCTGCATCATCGTCATCGGCAACGAGATCCTGAGCGGCCGCACGCGCGATGCCAATATCCAATATTTCGCGACCGAGCTTGGGCAACTTGGCGTTCGGGTGATGGAATGTCGCGTCGTTCCCGACATCGAGGAGACGATCGTCGCCACGGTCAACGAGGTGCGGCGTAAGTTCGACTATGTGTTCACCACCGGCGGCATCGGGCCTACTCACGACGACATCACCGCCGACTGCATCGCCAAAGCGTTCGGCGTCGGCATCTCCGAGCACCCCGAGGCAGTGGCGCGCATGACGCGCCACTACGGCGATCCCGCCCTGTTCACGCCGGCCCGCCGGCGCATGGCTCGGGTACCGCACGGCGGCATCCTGGTCGACAATCCGGTGTCGGTGGCGCCCGGATTCCAGCTGGAGAACGTCTTTATCTTCGCCGGCATCCCCAAGGTTGCCGAGGCGATGTTTCAGTCGATGAGGCACCGGCTGGTCGGCGGCACGCCGGTGCTGTCGCGCACGGTACGGACCAACCTGCCCGAAGGGATCATCGCCGAGCCGCTGGGCGCCCTGCAGCAGCGCTACCAGGACCTCGACATCGGCAGCTATCCCGCCTTCCGCAACGGCAAGCCCAGCGTCTCGCTGGTGCTGCGCGGCACCGACGAGCCGCGATTGGTGGCCGCGGCCGCCGAGCTGATCGAGACGATCCACGGCATGAGGGGAGAGGCCGAGGAGTTCGCGCAGTAGGCCATGGCCTGGCTGGCACTCATCGGCCTGTCTGCGGCGTCGTCGGCTCTCCTGCTGTGGATACAAGCGCCTGCCGCCTTGATGCTCGGGCCGTTGATCGCCGCCATCGCGGTTGCCGCCAGTGGCAGCGCGTTGCGGCCGCCCTTGTGGGCGTTCGTGTTCTCCCAGGGTGTCGTAGGCTGCTTGATCGCCAAGATGGTGCCGCTGTCGATCGTCGGCGACGTCGCGAGCCATTGGGTTTTGTTCGCGGTGGGCGTGATCTATGTCGTCGCCGCGTCGAGCCTGGTCGGCTGGCTGATGACACGCCTACAAGTGCTGCCTGGCACCACAGCGCTGTGGGGCACCAGCCCAGGCGCGGCATCGGTCATGACTGTCATGGCGGAGTCGTACGGCGCCGATATGCGGCTGGTTGCCGTCATGCAGTATCTCCGGGTCGTGCTGGTCGCGGCGATCGCGGCTCTGGTCGCCAGACTGTTTGGTGTCAGCGTCGTGCAGGCGGCCGGCGAAGTCGTATGGTTTCCCGAGATCTCTTGGCTGCCGTTCGCCGAGACGCTGGCACTGGCGATCGGCGGGCCGATTCTGGCCCGCCTGCTGCGCCTGCCGGCGGGAGCCTTCTTGCTGCCGCTGGGGCTCGGCATCCTGCTCAGCCATTTCGGCTTGATGACCATCGAACTGCCGGCTTGGCTGCTCGCCCTGTGCTACGCCCTGGTCGGCTGGAACGTCGGCCTGCGCTTCACCCGACCCTTGCTGCTGCATGCGGCACGCGCCTTGCCGCGCATCATCGCCGCCACCCTCATCCTGATTGCCCTATGCGCCGGGCTGGCGGCGGCGATGGTGTGGCTGGCCGGGGTCGATCCGCTGACCGCCTACCTCGCCACCAGCCCGGGCGGTTCCGATTCGATTGCCATCATCGCCGCCTCGACCGACGTCGACGTGTCGTTCGTGATGGCCATGCAGACGGTGCGCATGCTGGCCGTGCTGTTCCTGGCGCCCGTCTTGACCAAGTTCATTGCCGACCGTCTAAGGTAGCCCCATGACCGCACTCCATGACATGACGGCCAGCGACCTGCTGGCCGCCTACAAAGCCAAGAAAGTGTCGCCCGTCGAGGCGATCGACGCAGTGATCGCCTATATCGAGCGCTGGGAGCCCAAGCTCAAGGCGCTGTATGCGCCGGATTTCGAGGGCGCCCGCAAGGCCGCAAAGGCCGCAGAGGCGCGCTGGCAGGCCGCCAAGCCGCGCGGCGCGCTGGATGGGGTGCCGATCACCATCAAAGAGAACATCGCCACACGGGGCGTTCCGGTGCCACTCGGCTCGGCGGCGACCGACCTGGTGCCGGCGGCGGAAGATGCGCCGGCTGCCGCGCGGGTGCGCGAGGCGGGTGCGGTGATCCTGGCCAAGACCACCATGCCCGACTGGGGCATGCTGTCGTCGGGCCGCAGCTCGTTCCATCCGCTGACCCGCAACCCCTGGAACCTCGCCTGGAACCCTGGCGGCTCGAGCGCCGGCGCCGGTGCCGCGGCGGCGGCAGGCTACGGCCCGCTGCATATCGGCACCGACATAGGCGGGTCGGTGCGCCTGCCGGCCTGCTGGAACGGCATCTTCACGCTGAAGCCCAGCCTGGGGCGCGTGCCAGTCGATCCGCCGTATTTCGGCCGCGTCATCGGGCCGATGACCCGTACCGTCGCAGACTCGGCCTTGTTGATGGCCGAGCTGTCCAAGCCCGATATGCGCGACCACATGAGCCTGCCGCCGGCCGCCATCGACTGGGCCGCCGCGCCGCTTGAGCCGAAGGGCCTCAGGATCGGCCTGCATCTCGATGCCGGCTCGGGCCTGCCGGTCGATCCCGAGGTCAAGGCGGCCGTCGAGAAGGCGGCGCGGTTGTTTGCCGACGGCGGGGCGAAGATCGAACCGGTGGCGGCGTTCCTGTCGACCGACATGCTGCATCTGCAGGATCTCTACTGGCGGGTCCGCAGCTGGGTCGATTTCGCCGCCCTCGGTCACGTCAAGCAGGCGAGCGTGCTGCCCTATATCGCCGATTGGTGCCGTGGCGGCGCCGATGTGTCGGGCACCATGGTGATCAAGGCGATCGCCAACTACATGGCGATCCGCGCGGCGGCGACACGCGCCACGCAGCCATTCGACTATGTGCTGTCGCCGGTGTCGCCGGTGCCGACCTACAGCGCGGAATGGGAGACGCCGACCAACGACGTCAAGCGGCCGCTCGAGCACATCTCCTTCACCATGCCCTACAACATGAGCGAGCAGCCGGCGTCGTCGATCAATTGCGGCTACACGGCGGAGGGCAAGCCGATCGGCCTGCAGATCGCCGGCCGCCGCTTCGATGATCTCGGCGTGATGCGCCTGTCGCGCTGGTTCGAGGCGGCGCGTGGACCGCAGAAGGCTTGGCCACTTCCGCCTAAGTAGATGCCAGCAGGCGACGATAGACCGGCTGCAGCAGGGCCGGCATCAGATAGATCGGGAACTGGACGGCGGCGATGAACAGGAAGATGTCGGCATCGGCCGAGGCCGGCAGCACGGCCATCAGCAACGCGTTGTGGCGGCCGCCGGAACAGTAACCGGTCGTGAGCGCAGTGCGCCGATCGAGCAGGGGCAGGGTGGCGGCAACCATCACGGCATTGCACAGGACCATGCCGACAAAGGCGCCGCCCACGAATGCCGCGAGCTTCAGCGGCTCGGCCTCGGCGCGGGCGACGACGCCGTCCATCAACGGGATGGCGAAGATCATCAGCACGATGACGGAAAGCCCGTCGAGCGTCGGCGCCGCTTGGGCGATGCGCGGGCCGAGCGAACGGCGGATGACGAAGGCGCCGGCCGAGGCCACGGCCACGATCAGGGCCAGTCGCAGGCTGAGATCGACGGCGCTGATATGGAGATCGAGGTCGAGCAGCCACAGGGCAAGCGGCGGCAACGTGAAGGGGACGACGAAATTGGTGATCAGCGTCAGGAGCAGCGCGAGCGAGGAATCGAGACGCAGGAAGGCAGCGGTGGTCGCGGCCGAGATGATGCCGGGCGCCATGGCGCTGAGGCAGAGCGCCGCGACCAGCCCGGGCCACAGGTCGAGGCCGGTCCAAATCGGCCAGACGACGAGCGGCACGGCAATCAGGTTGGCGACCGACAGGGCGATGGCCAGGCCGGGGCGGCGCAGCAGCTGCACGATGCGCGCCCAGTCCATGCGCGCCAACGCCAGCATCAGCAAAGCGACGGCAAGCGGCCACAACAGCACGCGCGCCGCCGCCGCAACGTCCTGGAAGACGAGGCCGATCGCCAACGACAGCGGCAGAAGCGTGGTGGCGCGGCCGCCCATGCGCCGCAAAACGTGAACGACCGCATCCATCGCATCGAGCCTAGCACATGTTAGCGTGCCGCATGTTCCGCGCAGCCCTGACCGCCGCATTGCTGGCGGCAAGCCCCGTGCTTGCTCAGCCGATCGCCGTGCCGGACTGTACCGTCGACGGCCGCCTCACCGAGCGCGACGGGCTCAGGCTCGACGTCACCTATCGCTGCCGTGCCGTCCAGCCGTTGTCGTTCCAGCTGGGCGACGGCCGCTCGTCGGCCCATGTCGAGGATCTCAAGGTCGAGCAGCGCGACGGCATCGCCGAAGCGCGCTACCGCTTCGACCTCATGGGCTTTGCCCGAGCGGTCGACTCGACATCGCTCGCAGTGGCGCGGGGCGGCGGCGTGCTGGCGACGCTGGGCGGCTGGCTGCTCGAGCCGCGCGGCTACGATCGCGCGCCGATGATCGACATCCGCATGACTGTCGATCCTGGCCTGGTGTTCACCGCCGGCCTGCCCAAGGCGGGCGATGCTTGGCGGCTCGCCGGCACGCCGGTGCGGTTCGCCGGCTATACCGCGCTGGGTCGGCTTGCCTATCGCGAGTTCGCCGTGCCGGCGCCGGGCGCATTGCGGCTCGGCCAGCCGCGCGCCAGCGGCACACTCCGCGTCGCCATCCTGGACGGGGCGAGCGACGGCAGCCGTGCCGAGCTCTTCGACTGGGTCGAACGCACGGCGGAGGCGCAGTCCAACTACTGGCAGGGCTTTACCGCCAAGCAAGCGCTGATCGGCCTTGTTCCAGTCGGCCATCGGCGCGGCATCGGCTACGGCCGCGCCGTGTCGGGGGGCGGCGTGACGGCGATGGTCGAGATCGGCTCAGGAGCCGATGGCCGGCGGCTGTTCGACGACTGGGTGCTGACGCACGAATTGATCCACACCGGCATGCCATTCATTCGCGGCCGCAGCGCCTGGTTCATGGAAGGAGCCGCCACCTACATCGAGCCGATCATCCGTGCCCGCGCCGGCTGGAAGACGGAGGAGGAGGTGTGGCGCGAGTGGGTCGACAACATGCCGCAGGGCGTGCAGGCCTTTTCGATCGGCATGGCCAACGCCGCCGGTCGGCAGAACTACTGGGGCGGCGCCACCTTCATGCTGCTGGCCGACATTGGCTTCCGTCGCGCCACCAACGGCGGCAAGGGTCTCGAGGACTGCCTGGCCGGCGCGCTGTGGAGCGGCCTTGACGGCGCGCAACGCGCCACGCTCGACGACTATGCGGCCGCCTGCGATCGCGCCACCGGCACCACGGTGATGTCCGGCCTGGTCGACCGTCATTTCAATCGCGCGGAGCCGGTCGATCTTGCTGCGCTGTGGAAGGATCTCGGCATTTCGGTCGTCGGTGGCCGCATCGCGCTCGACGATGCCGCACCGTCGGCGCGTTGGCGCAAGATGATCGTGCCGGGCAATCGTCCTGCGCAGCGTGTGAAGCTGCCATGGGAATCGTGAGCACCGTAGGATCATCGAGGTGTGCTAGCCTGATGGCATGACCACGGTGCCCGGCGTTTGGCTGGAAGACCTCACTTGGCCGGAAGCGAAGTATCGCTTCGATGCCGGCACGCCAGTGGTCGTGCCGATCGGTGCGGCGTCCAAGGCGCACGGCCATCACCTGCCGCTCAAGACAGATGCGCTCACAGCCCGGGCGCTGGCACAGAAGCTCGTCGAGCGCGTGCCGGTAGTGGCGGCGCCTGTCGTGGGCTTCGGCTTCTATCCCGCCTTCACGCCGTTTGCCGGCAGTCAGCATCTGTCGGCGCCGACCTTCACGGCGCTGCTGGCGGAGTTGCTGGCCGGCCTGCGCAGCCATGGTGTGCGGCGCATCGCCATCCTGAACACTGGCGTGTCGACCGAGCGGCCGATCGACGAGGTGGCACAGGACGCCGACGATCTGCTCGTGATGCATATGCGCGACCTCGGCGTGGCTGCCGACGGGCAGCTCGACTCGACCGGGGGCGGCCATGCCGACGAACGTGAAACGTCGGTCATGCTGGCGCTCGATCCGCGCAGTGTGCGCATGGAGGCGCTGGCGCCAGCTGGTCCGTTCGAACAGACGGCTGCTACCGGTGATGCGACGCAGGCCACCGCTTTCAAGGGCGAGCGCATCCTGGCGATGCGCGTCGACGACATGGTCGCGCGCTTGTGCCGGCGCTGGCCCGATCTTGTGAGCGCCTGACATGCCGCTTCATTGGACGATCGATTCGCAGCGGCGCACCGTCGAGATCGTGGCAGATGGCAACGTGTCGTTGGCTGATGCGATGGCCTTCTTCGATGCCATCGAAGGGGCCAAGGCCCTGCCCTACACCAAGCTCCTTGACTGCCGCCGCGGCCTATCGAGCATGACGGCCGAGGAGCTGTCGTCGATTGCCGTGCGCATCCGTGGCCACCATGATCAGAGCGTGATGGGTGCTTTTGCTGTCGTCGCGACGGACATGCAAGCGCAGTTTCTCGCCCGCGTGCTGGGTGCAGCCGCTGTCGCCGATCGTCCGATCAAGATGTTCACAGATATCGCGCCGGCGCGGCGCTGGCGGGACGCGCAGTCCCGGCGCGCTCCTTGATTTCCCTGCTCTCCGCCCGATGCGCCGGCGACTTCGACGCGCTATGGTCAAGGCGTTCCATCATCAGGAGAGAAGACGCTTGAAGAGACCATTCGCCCTTTTCGCGGTTGCTGCCACCATGTCAGTCGCGGGCGTCGCCGAGGCGCAGACCGCGATCCAGGCCGGCCTCTGGGAGGTCACCGACAAGACGACCCTGGAAGGCGTGCAGCCCATGCCGGCCACATCGAAGCAGGTTTGCGTCAAAGGCGGCGAGGCAATCCTCGAGCGTCTGCTTTATCCCGCGCCGGCCGATTTCGCCAAGCACGGCTGCTCGTTCACGCCGGGGGCCAAGCAGGCCGGCATTTTCCGCGCGACCACGGTTTGTCCGCCGACCGACCAGACGCCGGGCGTCACGGCCGAGGCCGAGATCAGCTACAAGTCGGACAGCTACGAGGGCCTCGGCCAGCTCACCGTCAAGGACAAGGCCGGCACCACGCTCAAGGGCAGCAGTCAGCTGAGCGGCAAGCGCATCGGCGACTGCTGATCGACGGTCGCTGGCGCCCACCCGTCAATCGCGAAACGTCGGCATCACCTGCTCGCCGAAGCGGCGCATGGAGGCGATGTTCCGATCATGGTCCATGGCGCCAAAGCCGGTCTGGCAGAGCAGATGCTGTACACCGACATCGCGTAGCGCCGCCACTTGCTCGCGCACGCGTGCCGGCGATCCATAGAGCGAGCCGGTGGCGAGCGCGAAGGGAATAGCCTCCGAGTCGGGCACCCTCGGGTCGGTCCACGCGTTGAGCGTCGCGGCGTCGGGCTGGAAGTCGGGCGGATTGAAGGCGTCGCGCACATGCATCATGTGGGCGCGCGTCTCGGTCAGGAGCTCGGCCAGCTCGTCCTCGGCCTGGGCGTCGGACTCCGCGACGTAGACGTTGCGCCACAATGCGCTCCGGGCAAGCAGCCTCGTCTTGGTCCGCTCGTCGTGACCGCCTTCGTCGATGCCCGCCGCGTAAGTCGCCCAGCGCTCCTTGATGCGCTCGAGCGGCAGACGTGCGGTGAGAATCGGCACACCCAGCCGGCCGCACTCCTTGAACGATCCCGGTGAAATCACCGATCGCCAAAGCGGTGGGCCGGGCCGCTGCACGGGCCTCGGCCGAATGGCGGGAATGTGTACCTTGTGGAAGCGGCCCTCATAGTGCAGCGGCGCCTCGCGCCAGGCGCGCTCGATGATGTCGACGGCCTCTTCCATGCGCTCGCGGCTGTCGTGGCTGCGCAGGCCGTGGCCCACGAATTCGTATTCGTTGTAGGCCGTGCCTTTACCGATGCCGACATCGATGCGGCCCTTGCTGAGATTGTCGAGCAGGGCAAGCTGCACAGCCAGGCGCACCGGATGATGGAACGGCATCTGCACCACGGCGAAGCCGATGCGGATACGTTCGGTCCTCATGGCGAGTGCCGCGGCAAACATCAGTGAATCGGAATAGACGCTTTCGCCGGTGAAGTAGTGTTCGGTCAGCCAGACGTCGGAAAAGCCCAGTCGCTCGGCGCTGCAGACCTGCTCGATCAGGTTGTCGATGCGCCGCTGGTCCTCCTCGGGAGAGGGCGACAGGGAAAGAGTGAGCCAACCGAACTGCATTCGACCAGTTCAACGGCTTTGTCGGTTCGAGGCAAGCAGGTGTCGCCGCCTGTCGCCGCTTGCCCTGGCCTGCACCGAAAGATGTCGGCAAAGAGCGACCCTGCCATCGCGGCGGTCCCCACTTGCCCAGCCTACCGCGGATGCCAACCGGTCATGCCGACAAGGTATCGTCATACCCGCGGGTGATGACAGCCCATCAACTAATCGCAGACTTGGCGCAACTAACTACTGGCAGGGCTGCCCTTTGATCGGTTCGCGCAACTGCCAGCAGAGCAGCTAGGTGTCGAGGACGCGACCTGTATTGCAGAAGAAGACCTCACGGTCCTTTTGCAGCCAAAGTGCACCCGGCACCGCAGCCTTGATGTCATAACCGCGAGCGAGCAGGGCCGCCGCAGAAAGGCCTGGTGCTTCGATGTACTGCGACTGGCAGGTTTGGGCAGCCGCCGGCGGTTGTTGCGCCAAAGCGCTGCTTGCCAACAGCGATGTCAACACCAACGCGACCAAGAATCTCATCGGCGGCTCCTCGACAGCACTTTATCTTAATTGCATCTGAGAAGCAAATAGACGAATGGCTATTTCAGCGAGACAGCCAGGCTGTAGGGCTGTGCTAGCTCGCCGCTGCCTTCTGCGCGCCCGACCAGAACGAGGTAGTTGCCGTCGACTGGGATGGCCCCGATCCAGGCCATGGCGCTATCGCTTGGGCCGGCGTCGGGCAAGGTTCGGCCAGTGACAACGGGGAGACCGTCGCTGCCACGGGCCAGCGTCGCATCTGGTCGGAAGACCTGAAAGGTGGTTCCGCGCGGTCCTGACGCCACTGTCACCGACAGTGTCTGTCCGGCTTTTGCCAGCACGTAGTAGACGTTGCGGCCGCCTGGCGCCAACTGCCCGGTCACGGTCGATGTGCCGGAACCCGGCGGGAAGGTTATGGCCTGCATGGCGGGCAAAGGGTTGACCGACTGGCCGAAAGCAGCGCTGGCGATGACGGGCAGGCAGACAAGGGCGAGGGCAAGACGACGTTTCATGCTACGACCATTGCATCCCGCCGGAGCTTCAGCAACGCGCCCCGGTGACCTGTCCGGCAGCCACGAAGACGGAGGTGGCAAAACACCTGCGCGCTTGGCCATTCGATGTTCTCGTGACGTCTTTCCAACCTTATCCACAGGGCTTAGACTGCGTCGCTTTCCCGCCAAACGGCACCTGGAAAGCACATGGCTCACATCAGACTGAACACCCATCCCGCGCAGGGCGGCCAGGCGGCCCCGGCGGTCGTTTGGGGCGCGCGTGACCCCAAGATTCGCGGGCCCGTGGTCGGTACCGTGGCCGATCCGACGAAGCGCAACGCCATTGGTGTGCATTCCGGCAGCTACGGCATCTATCGTGCGCTTGCCATCGCGGCCCATGAGCTGAAGCCCAGCCACCGTCCAGACTTCACCAACACCTCGCCGGCCGAGCCGATCGGCCCGTTCGAGAGCTGGTTCGATCCGAAGAAGATCGTGTCCCTCGATCCGTGGGGCCACATGGTGGCCGAGATGTTCGCCGACAGGCTCGCGGCCGGCTGGGACATCCGGCCGACCATCGCGATCACCAAGGCGCATGTCCACATGCCGGAGATCCACGACGCCATCGCTGCCGGCCGGCTGAAGCCCGACAACGACCTGCTGATGCCCAACGGCGACGTGAAGGTGACCAAGGCTGCGGTCGAGCCGGTGTGGTGGCTGCCCGGCATCGCCGAGCGGTTCGGCGTCAAGGAAGCCGAGTTGCGGCGCACGCTCTTCGAGCATACCGGCGGCATGTACACCGAACTCGTGACGCGCCCGGATCTGGAGCTGTTCCTGCCGCCGATCGGCGGCGCCACGATCTACTTTTTCGGCGACCCCAGGCAGCTCGGCAAGCCCGAGACCAGGATCGCCTGTCGCCTGCATGACGAGTGCAACGGCTCGGACGTGTTCGGCTCGGACATCTGCACCTGCCGGCCCTACCTAGCGCATGGCATCGAGATCTGCATCGAGATGGCTCAGAAGGGCGGCGTCGGTGTGGTCATCTACAATCGCAAGGAAGGCCGCGCCCTGGGCGAGGTCACCAAGTTCCTGGTCTACAACGCGCGCAAACGCCAGCCCGGCGGCGATTCGGCGGCGCAATACTTCAACCGCACCGAATGCGTGGCGGGCGTACAGGACATGCGCTTCCAGGAGTTGATGCCCGATCTCTTCCATTGGCTGGGCATCGCGCGCATCGACCGCTTCGCGTCCATGAGCAACATGAAATCCGATGCCTTGCGCGAACAGGGCATCGAAGTCATCGAGCAGGTGCCGATTCCCGACGACCTGATCCCAGCCGACGCGCAGGTCGAGATGGACGCCAAGAAGGCCGCCGGCTACTTCACGCCCAACAAGCCGGCGCCCACCGAGCTCGCCAGGGCCAAGGGACGGGGCCTCGACGAGTGAACCCGGCTGACCTGGCCTATCTCCGGACGCCGGCGGCGATCCGCGAGCGGGCAGAGAAGATGTTGAAATATGTCGAGGATGGTCGATCGGCCTGGTTCGCGCTCGACGGCAATGGGCTGGAAGCGGCCGTGCAAGCGACCCTGGCGGTGACGCATCGCCGCTTCGCAAATCCAGCCGCCATCCCGTTTCACTCGCGCTGGCGCCACTTCGAAGCCGGCCGCCGCGACCGCTGGCGCGCGCTTTCCGAGCGACTGGCAGGATTGCCGGCGCAAGAGGTCGCGCGACGACGCATCGACCTCGCCGTCGTCTCGGTGCTCTTGGATGCCGGCGCGGGTGCGGCCTGGTCCTATCGCGAGCCCGGCACGGGCGAGACCTTCGCGCGGTCCGAAGGCCTGGGTGTGGCGAGCCTGCATATGTTCGCCAACGGCGCATTCAGCCGTGATCCCAAGGGCGATCCGCTGCGGGTCGATGCCGAACGATTGGCCGCCCTTACGCCCCTCGACATCGCCATGGGCTTTCAGGTGAAAGCGCACAACCCGCTGACCGGCCTCGAAGGCCGCGCCGAGTTGCTGCGCAAGCTGGGCGGCGTCGGGCTCGCGCGGCCCGGCGCGCTGTTCGATCTCGTCGCCCAGCCCGAAGTGAAGGCCGAAGCCATCTTGGCGGCCGTGCTCGACAAGCTGTCGCCGATCTGGCCCTCGCCATTGGGCGATGTGTGGCCGCATCCTGCGGTCGGGCTGGTGCCCTTCCACAAGTTGTCGCAGTGGCTGTCCTACTCCCTGGTCGAGCCGCTGCAGGGCGCCGGGTTGACAGTCGTCGAACTCGATCGGCTCACCGGCTTGCCCGAGTACCGCAACGGCGGGCTATTGGTCGATGCCGGTGCGCTCAGGCCCAAGCAACGCGCGCTGCTCGAGAAGTCGTTCCTGCCGGGTGACGAGCCGATCGTGGAATGGCGGGCGTTGACGGTCGCCCTGCTCGATCGGATCGCCGATCACGTGCGCGGCCACCTCGGACTGGACGCCGAGCGACTACCGCTGGTGAAGGTGCTCGAAGCAGGCACTTGGTTCGCCGGCCGAGCGCTCGCGGCCGAACGCCGCCCTGGGGGCGGCCCGCCGATCACCGTCGCCAGCGACGGCACCGTTTTTTGAGACAGCTTGGGGAGAAACCGATGTCCTTGCCGCACTCCATCCATGTCGTCAGCCATCCGCTGGTGCAGCACAAGCTCACCAAGATGCGCGACAAGGAGACTTCGAGCACCAACTTCCGCCGACTGCTGCGCGAGATGGGCCTGCTGCTCGGTTATGACGCCACGCGCGACTTGCCGCTGGTGGAGCGCGACATCGAAACGCCGATCGCTGCCATGAAGGCGCCGCTGCTCGAGGGCAAGAAGCTGGTGATCGTGCCGATCCTGCGCGCCGGCCTCGGCCTCGCCGAAGGTCTCATCGATCTGGTGCCGTTGGCCCGAGTCGGCCATGTCGGGCTCTACCGCGATCCGCGCACGCTGCAGGCGGTCGAATATTACTTCAAGATTCCCCAGGACATTTCCGACCGCGACGTCATCGTCTGCGATCCCATGCTGGCAACCGCGCATTCGGCCATCGCCGCCGTCGATCGGCTGAAGGAGTCGGGCGCCAAGCGCATCCGGTTCATCTGCGTGCTGGGGTCGGAGCAGGGCGCGCGCGCCTTCGCCGAGGTCCACCCCGACGTGGCGGTGTTCGCCGCTGCGATCGATGCCAAGCTCAACGATCACGGCTATATTGTTCCCGGCTTGGGTGACGCAGGCGATCGCCTGTTCGGCACCAAGTAACCGGGGAGACATGCCATGTCAGCCGATCTGAAATACCTTCTGCTGTCGACCGTCCTGTGCTTTGTCCAGATGCTGATTGCCGCCACCGGCGCCAACCAGCAAGTCGGCTTGTCCACTCTGGCCGGCAATCGCCAAGGCCTGCCCGAGATCACTGGATGGGCAGGCCGCGCCAAACGCGCCCACGCGAACATGGTCGAGAACCTGGTGCTGTTCGCCGCCCTCGTCCTGGTCGCCGACGACGTCGGCAAGGCCAACGCCACGACGGCGATGGGAGCCATGATCTTCTTCTGGGCGCGGCTCGCCTACGCCGTGATCTATGTCGCCGGTATCGCCTGGCTGCGTACGCTCGCCTGGTTCGTGTCCGTGATCGGCATGGCCATGATCGCCTGGGTGCTGCTGAGCGCGATGTAGGTCGGCCGTCAGTGCTTGTGGCCGGCGGCGGGCGGCTGTGCGCCCATCGCCTCGACCTTGAACTCGACTTCGATGCTGCCCGCCTTCTCGAACACCAGCGTCACCGGGACCTTGGCGTCCTTGGCGAGCGGGGCCTTGAGCTCCATGAACATGATGTGATAGCCGCCCGGCTTCAGCGCCACGGTCGCGCCGGGGGGAATCTCGAGACCCTTCTCCAGCTCACGCATGCGCATGACGTTGCCGTCCATCTTCATTTCGTGGATCTCGACCTTGTCCGATACGCCACTGCGCGCGGCGATCAGCCGGTCCGGCGCGCTACCCTTGTTGGTGATCGTCATGAAGCCACCACCGGCTTTCGCGGTGGGCGCTGTCGCCCGCGTCCACGGGTGATCGATCTCGAGCGTGCCGAGCTTGTAGTCGTGCGCCTGTACGGCGAGGGCGATGGCGACGAACGATGCGGCGAGAATCAGACGACGAATGAACATTGGAAAACTCCCGTGCGAGACGAACAAATGCGGCGCGCAGCGGGGCGCGTCGCGGCTTCAGGCGTCAGGCAGGGAGAGGTGGTGCACGCGGTTGGCTGGGCCCGTCGCGAATGCCGACGGGTGTGAGCGCCTCGGCTGTCGCGAGTGGGCGGACGGCGGCCGGACGCTGCTCGATCGCGACGAACGATGTCGACGGCTCGGCAAAGGCGGGTGCATGGGCGAGGCCCAGGCAGCATTCGTGCATGGTGCCGGCATGTGCCGGCGCTTGCTGGTCGTCCGGCGCGGCGGCAGGTAGGCAGAGCGCCGTCCACCCGGCGGGCGCGCCGCCGCGCATCAGCGCGGCGTGGACGAGCGGTTGCAGGAAGTTGAGCGTGATCGCGAGCAGCGCCACGGCCAATGCGGCCGCGCGCCAGCCCTGGTCGGAGCACCTGCGATTCATGGCGTCAGATAGCCACGAACGGGCGGCCGGCGACAGCGGCGTCTTGTCCTAGGCGGGGCCGGTCCATTCGACGACGTTCGCGGCGAGATCTTCGACCGGCAGCGGCTCAGGCGGAGCGTCGATCGAGCCGACATAGAGAAACCCCACGATCTCGTCGGTCGCGGCCAGTCCCAAGGCGCGCTTGACGTTGGGATCGTGGGCGTTCGAGCCGGTCAGCCACATCGCGCCGAAGCCGAGCGCAAAGCAGGCCAGCAGGATGTTCTGCGCCGCGGCCGCCGCCGCGTGCACCTGGTCGACCGCCCGAACCGTGGCGTGGCCGGCGACGACGTGCGCCGCCACGGCGATGACCAGCGGCGCGCGCAGCGGCTTGGCACGCTCCTTGTCGATCTCGGCGTCGTTGGCAGTGGGATCGCGTCGGCGCCGGCAGGCGGCGAACACCTCGCCGAGCCGCACCCGTGCGGCGCCCTGCACCAAGATGAAGCGCCACGGCCGCATGCGGCCGTGATCGGCGGCCCGCGCGCCGGCGCTCAGGATGAGGTTCAGCTCGGCGTCGTTGGGCCCCGGGTCACGCACCACGCGTGGTGAAACCGAGCGGCGGGCGAGCAAGGCGTCGATCACGTTCACGAAGCGCTCCTGCGTTGGAAGCCGAGCAGCGCGAGGCAGCGGCGCGGCGTGCCCGGCACCTCGAGCGGGTCGAGCGCGAGGTGAAGGGCGAGGATGGCGAGCGCCAGCGCCGCCACCGGCGCCAGCACCAGCAGCGGCCGGTCGAAGGCGTAGAGGCGGTAGTCGTAGATCATCGAGCCCCAGTCCGGCGCGCCACTGTCGGCGCCGAGGCCGAGGAAGGAGAAGGCGGCGTAGTGGTTGACCGCGGCACCGAGGTCGCTGCCGGCATAGGCGCCGACCGACGGCGCGACGCGCGGCAGCACGTGGCGACGCAGCACGAACAGCCGCGAGCCGCCCATTGCCCGGGCGGCCAGGACGTGCGGCGCCCGTAGCGCGCTTGCCACGAGCCGCTCGACGAGATGGGCGTAGGCGCCGGCGCCGATCAGGCCGAGTGCCAAGCCGGCCATCGTCGGGGTCAAGCCGAACGCCACGGCCACCAGCGCGGCAACGACGAGGTGGGGCATGATCTGAACGAGGTCGGCGAGCCGCCGCAGCGTCGCCCGGATCGTCCCGCCGGCCAGCGCGGCGACCAGGCCGATCGCGCCGCCCAGCCCGACGGCGACGGCGCTGGCGATCAGCGCCACCAGCGCGAGGTTGAGGCCGCCGGCACGCAGGCGGGCCAGCACGTCGCGCCCGAGATGGTCGGTGCCGAGCGGGTGCAGCGCGCTCGGTCCGGCCAGTCGGTTGGCGACGTCGACGGCATGGATGTCGTGCGCCACA
>VGCQ01000007.1 GCA_016870055.1 Alphaproteobacteria bacterium
GTGCCGAGGTCGAACTTGTCGAGCTTGCGGCCGTCGAGGTGGGTGAGGCGCGCCTTCAGGACCTGGCGCTTGGCCGTGCCGAACAGCACATCGACCGTCCAGTATTCCCGGCTCTTGAAGACTTCGATCTCGGCCTCGCGTTCGCAAATCAGGCGCAACGCCACCGACTGCACACGGCCGGCCGATCGGCTGCCGGGCAGCTTGCGCCACAGCACCGGGGACAGCGTGAAGCCCACAAGATAGTCCAGCGCGCGGCGCGCCATGTAGGCGTCGATCAGCGCCTGGTCGAGGTCGCGCGGATGGGCGACGGCGTCCAGCACCGACTGCTTGGTGATGGCGTTGAAGGTGACGCGCTTCACGTCCACCCCATCCAGCGCCTTGCGCCGCTTCAGGACGTCGCGGACATGCCACGAGATCGCCTCGCCCTCGCGGTCGGGATCGGTGGCGAGATAGAGCCGGCCGCCCTTGCTCACCGCCTTGGCGATGGCGTCGAGCCGCTTCTGCGACTGGCTGTCGACTTCCCAGTCCATGGCGAAGTCTTCGTCCGGCCGCACCGATCCGTCCTTGGCCGGCAAGTCGCGGACATGGCCATAGGAGGCCAGCACGGTGAAGCCGGGGCCGAGATATTTCCCAATGGTCTTTGCCTTGGCCGGGGACTCGACGACTAGGACGTCCATCGCCGGATCAATGCTCCAGTAAAACTTGAAGAACCGGAGCTAAATCACTGATCTACATCAGAGATACGCGGTTACCCCGGTGCCTCTCCAGGCGGCCTTCCAGCTCGAGAGCCAGCAGGACCTCCGCCACGGCGGCGGCGGACACTTGGCATCGACGTACCAGTTCGTCAACCGCGGTGGGGGCCGAGCCGAGCGCCAACAGGACTTTGGAGGCCACCGCGCCAACGGCCTTTTGTGCTGATTTCACAACAGGTTGCGCCGTGGACCGTGGCCGCCCGATCACACTCAGAATATCGTTGATGTCGCGGGTCAAAATTGCCCCATCACGGATAAGGCTATTGGATCCGGCGTAGCGCGGGTCGAGCGGTGAGCCCGGAACGACGAATACCTCACGGCCTTGCTCGGCGGCGCGATGGGCGGTGATGAGCGAGCCCGACCGCGCCGCCGCCTCGATGACGACGACGCCGGCCGACAGGCCGCTCACGATGCGGTTGCGGCGCGGAAAGGCGCGCGCCAGCGGCGGCGTGCCCCAGGGCGATTCGCTCAACAGCAGGCCGCGGCTGGCGATCTCGGCCTGCAAAGCGGCGTTCTGCGGCGGGTAGGTCTGGTCGATGCCGCCGGCCAACACTGCAACGGTCCCGGAAGGCAAGGCAGCGCGGTGGGCGGCGGCATCGATGCCCCGCGCCAGCCCCGAGGTGACGACGAAACCTGCTTGGCCGAGAGCCGACGCGAAGTCGCCGGCCAGCCGACAGGCTGCGGCCGACGCCTCGCGCGCACCAACGACGGCGACCGCCGGCTGCGCCAGCAAGTCGGGGTCGCCGATCGCCGAGAGCACCGGCGGCGCGTCGGGCAGCGCTGCCAGAGCTGTCGGATAGGCCGGATCGCCTATCACCACGAACCTGCCGCCCGCTTTGGCCAGCGCTTCCTCCTCCTGGGAGATGGCCGCGTCAGGCACCGTATCGAGCCGGGCGCATGCCGCTCGGGCCGACCCGAAATGAACGAGCGCCTCGTGGAACGTCACCGGGCCGATCCGCGCGCTTCGCGCCAGGCGCAGGCGCGCACGCCGCTCGGCGGGATCGGGTTCGGATGTCGGCAGCCCATCGAACATGGCGGCGACGGTAAGCGAGTATATTATTCGTGTAAATCAACCTTAAGTAGAAATCAACGCAGCTTGGGATTGAGGGCGTCGCGCAGCCAATCGCCCAGCAGGTTGACGGCCAGCGACAAGATTACCAGCGCCAGGGCGGGAAAGATCACGATCCACCATTCGCCGGAGAACAGGAAGGCGTTGCCGATCCTGATCAAGGTGCCGAGCGACGGCTGAGTGGCCGGCATGCCGACACCGAGATAGGAGAGCGATGCTTCGGCGATGATGGCCAGCGCCAGCTCGATGGTGGCGATCACCAGGACGGGTCCCCAGGCGTTGGGCAGCACGTGCGTCAGCGCAATGCGTGCGCCGGGCACGCCGATGATGCGGGCGGCGTTGACGTAGTCCTTGTTCTTCTCGGCAAGCGTCGTGGCGCGCGTCACGCGGGCGAATTGCGGCCAGTAGGCGAAGCCGATCGACAGCACCAGCACCCAGATCGCGATCTCGTCGTGCACGTTCTTGGGTAGGGCGGCGCGCGCCACGCCATCGAGCGTGAGGGCGATCAGGATGGCCGGCACGGTGAGCTGGATATCGGCCAGGCGCATGATGACGGCCTCGAGCCAACCGCCGCGGAAACCGGCGAGCAGGCCGAGCAGCACGCCGGTCGTCACCGACAGCACGATCGCGGCCAACCCGATCATCAACGACACGCGCGTGCCGTAGAGGATGGCCGACAGCACGTCGCGGCCCTGATTGTCGGTGCCCAAGAGGTGCTTGGCGCTGCCACCGCTGTTCCAGGCCGGCGGCGTGAAGGCATCCATCAAGTTGAGCGACTTCACGTCGAACGGATCGTAGGGCGCGACCCACGGCGCAAACGCCGCGCCCAGGAAATAGAGCAGGGTGATCACCGCGGCGGCGACGGTGATCGGCGAGCGGCGGAAGCTCCACCACATGTCGGAGTCGCGCAGGCGCGCGAGGGCCGTCATGTCGCCGCCTTGCGACGATGAGCCAGACCGCCGACGGCACCCAACAGGGCGAGGCCCGCCGCCAGCGGGCCGAAGCCTTCGAAGCCGACCCAACCGATGATCGCCGCACCCAGCGCCGCGGCGCCGATCCAACCGATGCTGGCCGAGCTGCTGTTGAGGCCGAGCACCGTGCCGCGCACGTCGTCCGGCACGGCGGCCAGAGCCGCCATGTAGGCGGGCCGGCCCAGCGCATTCAGCAGGACGTAAAGAAAGCCCAAGGCGACCGAGACCTCGGGACTGGGATGCCACAGGAAAAGCGCGAGGGCGGCGAGCCCCGACGACACCATAGCGAGGGCGAAGGTCAGCAGCCGATCGGGCAGACGGTCGGCGAGCTGGCCGCCCAGGATCGTTCCGGCGACATTGCCGACGGCGAACACGGCGAGCGGGATGGCGAGTTCGGCGAGCGACAGGCGGTAGGTCTCCTGCAGGAAGGCCGCGAAGTAGATCGCCGCCAGCCCGTAGCAGATGCGCTCGGCGATGCCGGTGCTGAGCAGGCCGACGACGCGCCGCGACAGTGCCGCCCTGAGAGACGGCCGCACCGCGCCGCGCATATGGCCGGCGCTGCCGCGGCCGACCGTCGCCACGATGCTCAAGGTGCCGAGCAGCGACAGCCCGCCGACGCAGATCAGCCAGCCGCGCCAGCCGATCAGCGAGCCCACCGCCGCGGCCATCGGCACGCCGACCAGCAAGGTGAGCGACTGGCCGCTCATCACCCAGCCGAGGGCGCGGCCGCGCTGGCTGTCGGGCACGCGCCCCGAGACCTCGGCATAGACCACCGCCGTGAAGGCGCCGCAGCAGGCGCCGCCGATCGACGCCCAGACGGCGACCCAGAAGAACGAGCTCACCACCGCTTGCGCGACCAGGGTGACGGCGAGACCGAGCAGCGACAGCACCAGGATCGAGCGGCGGCCCATCGCGTCGGACAGCCAGCCGGCAGCGGCCGACGCCACGCCCCAGGTCGTGGCCGTGAGCGACACCAGGTTGGCGATCAGCGGCATGGCGACATCGAGGTCGGCTGCCATGTCGAGCAGAAAGGGCGCGCGGGTGGTGCCGCTCGAGGTCGTGGCGAAGCAGCCGAGACACGCGGCGCCGACCAGCGCCCAGGGCATCGCCGCGGAATCTGTCTTCATGGTCAGCCGCCGGCGGTGCCCAGCCGCGCCCGGTCGAGCCGCAGACGGGGATCGATCGCGGCATAGAGCAGGTCGACGAAGAAGTTGATGATCACGAAGATCAACGACACCATCACGAGGTAGGCCGCCATCACCGGGATGTCGGCGAACTGCACCGACTGGATGAAGAGCTGGCCCATGCCCGGCCACTGGAACACCGTCTCGGTGATGATCGAGAAGGCGATCAGGCCGCCGACCTGGATGCCGATCACGGTGATCACCGGCAGGAGCGTGTTCTTGAGGGCGTGGCGGAAATGCACCGCCCGATCGGTCAGGCCGCGGGCGCGCGCGAACTTGATGTAGTCGGCGCGCAGCACCTCGAGCATCTGCGAGCGCACCAGGCGCAGCACCAGCGTCATCTGGAACAGCGACAGCGTGAACGCCGGCAGCACGATCGCCTTCAGCCCGCTCGCCGTGAGCAAGCCGGTGTTCCACCAGCCGAGCTTGATCGTCTCGCCGCGGCCGAACGAGGGAAAGCACCAGGCGCCGGGCAGGCCGACGGCCGGTGCCCAGCTCTTGCACTCGACCGAGAAGACGTAGATCAGCAGGATGCCGATCACGAAGGTCGGCATGGCCACGCCGGCCAGCGAGAAGGTCATGATGGCCGTGCTGTCGGCGCTGGTGCGGCGCAGCGCCGTCAGGACGCCCAACGGAATGCCCATGGCGAGCGCCAGCAGCGCGGCGATGGCGACCAGCTCCAGCGTCGCCGGCATGCGCTCGACGATCAGGTTGGAGACCGGCCGGGCCAGCCGATAGCTCTTGCCGAAATTGCCGGTGGCGGCGTTGCCGAGGAAGCGGGCGAACTGCACGACCACGGAGTCCTCGAGGCCGAGCTCGTGGCGCATCTCGGCGCGCTCGGCCGCCGTTGCTTCCTGGCCCACCATGTTGTTCACCGGGTCGCCCACGAAGTTGAACAGCACGAAGCACAGGAACGACACCGCCAACATGACGGCGGCCGACTGCAGCAGACGGGAAACGATGAACGCGAGCACGACTATGCCTTAGCACCTCCCCTGCGCGGCGTCGGCGCAGGGGAGGGCGAGGCCACTCACTTGATCTTCGAGTATTTGAAGTTGGGCGAATCGTTGGCGAAGATCGGGATGGTCACCTTGTCGCTCATCGACCAGACGATGAGCTGATGGTGCAGCGGCAGGTAGGGCATGTCGGCGATGGCGAGCTGCCAGGCCTCGGCGATCATCTTGTCGCGCTTGGCCTGGTCGACCTCCTTCAGCATGCCGTCGGCCAGCTCGTCCATCTTGGCGTTGCTGTAGCCGGTGAAGTTCCAGCTACCGACCTTCTTGGCTGCATCGTTGGCCTGGTAGAGGAAGGTGAGGACGTAGTGCGAATCGAGCGTCGGCACGCCCCAGCCGAGCAGGAAGAAGCTTGAGTCCTTCTTCTGCAGCTTGGGGAAATGCAGCGTCTTGGAACGCGCCTGCAAGTCGACCTTGATGCCGATCTGCGCCAGCATGCCGGTGACGGCCTGGCAGATCTGCTCGTCGTTGTTGTAGCGGTCGTTCGGGCAGTCGAGCGTCACCGAGAAGCCGTTGGGGTAGCCGGCGTCGGCCATCAGCTTCTTGGCGGCGGCGACGTCGTACTTCAGCCGCTTGTCGAGCTCCTTGGTGTGGCCGTGCACGCCCGGCGAGGTGATGAGACCGGCCGGCGCCACGAAGTTGCGCATGACCTTGGCCTTGATGGCGTCGATGTCGATCGCCTGGTACATCGCCTGGCGCACGCGCTTGTCGGCGAACGGGTTCTTGCCCTTGACGTCGGAATACTTCAGCTCGGCCGCGCCCATGTCGAGGCCGAGGAAGATCGAACGGACCTGCGCGGTCTCCTCGGTCTTGAGGCCGGGCGTCTGGCGGATGCGGGCGATGTCCTGCAAGGGCGCGTCGAGCACGAAGTCGACTTGGCCTGAGATCAGCGCGGCGACGCGAGTCGCCGGTTCCTTGATCGGCGTGTAGACCAGCTCGTCGGGATAGCCGGGAAACTCCTTGGCGCCCCAGTAGGTCGGGTTCTTGGCCATCACGGTGCGCACGTCGGGGTCGCGCTGCTTCAAGGTGTAGGGTCCGGTGCCCATGGCGTTGCGGACCGCGTAGGTCTCCTCCTTGTCCTTGTAGCTCTGCGGCTTGACGACGTTGTGCTTCTCGGCCCACGCCTTGGACATGATCAGGATCGAGGTCGTGTAGTCGGGCAGGATGGGGTTGGGCCCGCTGGTGACGATGTGAACCGTCAGCGGATCGACCGCCTTCACTTCCTTGATCGACGAGATGTAGGAGCGGAAGTCGGAAGTCGGCGCCAGCGCACGGTTGTAGCTGAACACCACGTCGGCGGCGGTGAACGGCGTGCCGTCGCTGAACTTCACGTCCGGCCGCAGCTTGAACTCCCAGGTGTCGACCGCGATCGGCTTCCAGCTCACCGCCAGCGCCGGCACCTTGGCCAATGACGGATCGCGGCTGATCAGCGGGTCGTAGACATGGGCATTCATGGCCCCGGTCGGCCCCTCGTTCTGCGCATGCGGGTCCATCGTGAGCGCGTCGCCTTGGCTCGACCAGCGCAGGGTTTTGGCCTCGGCGATCGACGCCGATCCCAGAACAACGGCGGCGAGCGCCGCCATACGAGCAACGAACATGGTAACTGCCTCCTGCAGTTGTTGTGCGGCGACCCTAGCGATCGGTCGGCTGCGGATCAATGCCGTGTCGACGAATTCGCCGACCGGCGGCACACTGCCGACATGACGAGGATGAGCGGCGGGCGGCGCCGGCAATGGCGGCCGCGATGATGGCGAGGCTATTGGCTGGCGTGCTGGCGGCGCTCGCGGCGACGGCAGCGGCGGCCCAGGACCGCACCAGGCTGGAAGTCTACTCGACGCTCGAGATCGAGAACCTCAAGGATTTCAAGAAGGCGTTCGAGGCCGACAATCCGGATGTCGAGATCCTGTGGAACCGCGATTCGACCGGTGTGCTGACTGCCCGCATCCTGGCCGAGCAGGCGGCTCAGCGCGGCGACGCGATCTGGGGGCTCGCGGTCACTTCGATGCTGCTGCTCGACAAGCGCGGCCTGCTTGAGCCGTACGCGCCCAAGAATCTCGCCGCCGTCAAGCCGTCGTTCCGCGATCCCGCCAGTCCGCCGGCCTGGGTCGGCATGGAAGCCTGGGTGGCGGCGATCTGCTTCAACACGGTGGAAGCCGGCAAGCTCGGGCTGCCCAAGCCGGCGTCGTGGTTCGATCTCATCGACCGGCGCTACAAGGGCCTGCTCACGATGCCGCATCCAGCCTCGTCGGGCACCGGCTACTTCCATGTTTCGGCCTGGATTCAGATGTTCGGCGAGCCGCAGGCCTGGGCCTTCATGGACAAGCTGCACGACAACATCGCCGTCTACGAGCACTCGGGTGTGCGACCGTGCCGGCACGCCGCGACCGGCGAGTTCCCGATCGGCATCTCCTATGAGCTTGCCGCAGCCAGTGCGCGCCAAAAGGGAGCGCCGATCGACGGCTTGATCATGAAGGAAGGCGGCGGCTGGGACATGGACGCGGCGGCGATCCTGCGCGGCACCAAGAAGCCCGAGGCGGCGCGCCGATTGATGGATTTCGCCGCCAGCCGCAAGGCCAACGAACTCTACGCCTCGTTCGTCAGCCAGGTCGCGATACCCGGCATCGCGAGCAATATCCCCGACTACCCGGCGGGCGTCGCCGACTCGATGATCAAGAACGACTTCGCCTGGGCGTCCGACAACCGCGCCCGTATTCTCGCCGAGTGGGCGAAACGCTACGAGGGGAAGGCCGCCAAGAAGTGAAGCGACGCCGATTGATGCTGATGACCGGCGCCTTGCCGGTCGTGGCCGGGTGCGCCGGCGAGGCGACACCGAGCTTTCGCCGCGCCAGGCCGGGCGATCCTGGCTGGCCGTCCGCGTCGCAATGGCAGACGCTGAGCGCCCAAGTCGGAGGCCGCCTGATCGAGGTGCGCTCGCCGCTCGACGCCTGTCGCGCCGATCCGTCCGGCACGGCGTGTGCCGCCGTATTCAGGGGACTGAAGAACCCGTGGTATATCGGCGACAACGTTGCCCTCACGCAAACCACCGGCTGGGTCGATGCCTGGACGTCACAGCCCAGCGCCTATGCCGTGGCGGCGCGCAGCAGCGCGGACGTCGTGGCGGCGGTGAACTTCGCACGCACCCAGCGGCTGCGGCTCGTCGTGAAGGGCGGCGGCCATTCCTATCAGGGCACCTCGAACGCACCCGATTCGCTCCTGGTATGGACGCGGCCGATGGACCGCATCCAATTGCACGACGCCTTCGTGCCGCAGGGCTGCGAGGGGCCGCCGCGTCGGGCGGTGTCGCTCGGCGCCGGTACCGTGTGGCTGCATGCCTACGGCGCGGTCACCAAGGCCGGCCGCTACGTGCAAGGTGGCGGCTGCGCCACCGTCAACGTCGCCGGCCTGGTCCAGAGCGGCGGCTTCGGCAGCCTGTCCAAGGGTTTCGGCACGGCGTCGGCCGGCCTGCTCGAGGCCGAGGTCGTGACCGCCGACGGTCAGGTGCGCATCGCCAATGCGTGCGTCAATCCCGACCTCTTCTGGGCGTTGAAGGGCGGTGGTGGCGGCAGCTTCGGCGTGGTGACCCGTGTCACGTTGCGTACGCGGCCGCTGCCGAACTACATCGGCGGCGTGCTCGGCACGGTCCAGGCGAGTTCGCCCGAGACTTTCCGTCGGCTGATCGAACGTTTCATGACGTTCTATCGGGACAGCCTCCTCAATCGACATTGGGGCGAGATCGTCCAGTTCCGGCCCGACAATTCCATGGTCATCGCCATGGTGTTCCAGGGCCTCGACCAGGCGCAGGCGCGTGCGGCGTGGCAGCCCTTCCTTGCCTGGCTGGCGAGCGAACCCGGCGACTACCGCATGACCGACGCGCTGCGGATCATCGCCGTGCCGGCGCGCCATTTCTGGGATCCGGTCTGGCTCAAGAAGAACTTGCCGCAGGCCGTCCTGAGCGACGATCGGCCGGGCGCGCCGGCCGACAACGTCTTTTGGAGCGGCAATCTCGGCGAGGCGGGCTGGTTCTTGCACGGCTACGAATCGGCCTGGCTGCCGGCCGGCCTGCTGGCACCGGCTCGGCTGGCGCAACTCGCCGACGGGCTGTTCGCCGCATCACGTCATTCCATGACGGCGCTGCATTTCAATAAGGGACTGGCCGGCGCAGCGCCGGACGACATCGCTGCGGCTCGCGACACGGCGATCAACCCCAGCGCCACCGAAGCATTCGCGCTGGCCATCAGCGCCGCCTCGGCGCCGCCGTCGTTCGTCGGCCTGCCTGGCCACGAGCCCGATCTCGTTCTGGCACGGCGCAACGCCCGTAGTACCGCTGCCGCCATCGGCGAGCTGCGCAAGCTCGCGCCCGACAGCGGCGCCTACCTCACCGAAGCGAGCTACTTCGAGAAGGACTGGCAGCGTTCGTTCTGGGGGCCGAACTACGCCAGGCTGCTCGGCATCAAGGCCAAGTACGATCCCGAGGGGCTCTTCATCATCCATCACGGCGTCGGCAGCGAGGCGTGGAGCGCCGACGGCTTCACGCGCCAGAGGTAGATGTCGGTCAGCGCTCGTTGGTCTTGAGCCGCCGAATCTCGTCGCGCAGCCGCGCCGCTTCGCCGGAGTTGGCGCTGGCCGCCGCCGCTTGCAGGTTCCGCTCGAGCTCGGCGATGTGGGCCCGCAGATTGTGCCCGGCCGGGGGCACGTCGTCCGCGGCCTCGGCCTTGCGCTCGCCGATCTTGGGCTCGGTGCCCTTGAGCAGACGCGCGATGTTCTCGTGGTGACGCACCCAGACCAGGGGCACCAGCAGCGTCAGCAGCATCGCGGCGTGGCGGTCGGTCAGGAACCAGGCGGCGATCGCGGCGATCACCACACTGAGCAGGGCGGCCAGCGAGGAGAAGCGAAACAGCGCGGCGAACAGCAGCCAGGCCGCGCAGGCGATGGCGCCCACCGGCCACGACAGGCCCCATGTGATGCCGAGCATGGTCGCGACACCCTTGCCGCCCTTGAAGCGCAGCCACACCGGGAACATGTGGCCGAGCACGGCGCCCGCCGCCGCGCCGACGGCGGCGAGCTGCCCCACCTGATCGGCGATAAGCACCGCCGCCACGCCCTTCAACGCATCGAGTAGCAGAGTGGCGGCGGCGAGGCCCCTGCGGCCGGTGCGCAGAACGTTGGTGGCGCCGATATTGCCCGAGCCGACCTTGCGGATGTCGCCCAATCCTGCCGCTCTGGTCAGCAGCAGCCCAAACGGGATCGATCCCAGCAGGTAGCCCATCAGGAAAGGCCCCAGCAGCAGGATCAGCGTCGATATCATGGGCTCACGGGCTGATCAGCTTGCAGTTGGTCGAATCGATGTAGGCCGTGGTCGGCGGTCCGATCAGCTCGGTGGTGATC
The DNA here is from genome assembly GCA_016870055.1 of Alphaproteobacteria bacterium. Lineage (GTDB taxonomy): Bacteria > Pseudomonadota > Alphaproteobacteria > Reyranellales > Reyranellaceae > Reyranella. The sequence continues at coordinate 10,375 of VGCQ01000007.1, forward strand.
TGCTCGCCGGGCTGGATCATGATCGGGCCGAGATAGTCGGTCGCCACCGGCCGGCCTGCGTTCATGAAGGTGCACTCGGCCTGGGTGTTGACGGCCCGCGTGGTGTTGGAAGTGAGCGTCACCGTGACCTGCCAGTAGCGCGACGTGCCGTAGGTCAGGTTGGCGGCGCTGAGGGTGACCAGCGGCTGCGGCGACGAGAAACTGGGCACCGGCCGCGGTCCGCTGCGGCGAAGCTGCGGCTGTGGCTTGGGACCGGCGCTGTCCGGCGGCCGATACGCCGAGCTGCGCGGGTCGAATGCGGCACTGGGGTCTTGCGCCGTGGCGGCCGGCGTGCCGGGTGGTTGCGCGCTGCCGCCAAGTGTCGCCACACCGCCGCCGGGCACGCCGAGCGGCTGCGGCGCCAGGGGCGCCGAGGTGATTGATGAGCCGCTCGGTCCCGGCGTCGTCGCGGGCGGCAGCGGGGTCAACGGCGTCGGTGCCGCTGGCGAAGTTTGCAGCGGCGTCGGCGCTGGTTGCGCCGGAGGCGAGACACCGCCGACCTGGGTCTGCAGACGGTCGTAGCAGGCGAGCCGCGATTGCGTTTCGGTGATCTCGCCGCAGATCTGGATGTGGCGGGTCAGCGCGTCGAGCAGGTCGTCGCGCGACTGGCCGCGCTGCTGCGCCTGGCTGGCGCTGGCCAGCACCAAGCCGGCAACACCGAGAAGAAATGACTGTCGAAGCATCGTGCGACGCCCTGATCGTGGGAAGCGGTCGACCATAGCAGACCAAAAGGCCGTTTGGAGGCGGGTTTTAGGCAGCCCGATCCACCGTCGCGAAACCATCGTCGCAGTAGATCGTGCGGCCGCCGACGATGGTTGCCATGACGCGGCCCTGCACGGGGCGCTCATCGAACGGCGTGTTCTTGGTCTTGCTCCATAGCTCGTCGCGGTCGACCTTCCAGGCATAGTCGGCGTCGAACACGACGAGGTCGGCGGGGGCGCCTTTGGCGAGGCGCCCGCCGGGCAACCCGAACAGGCGTGCCGGCGTGCTGGCCAGGCGCTGGAACAGCTGCGGCAAGGTGAGATGGCCGTTGTGGACCAGCTCCAGCGAGACCGGCAGCAGGGTTTCCAGGCCGACGCCGCCCGGCTCGGCCTGGGCGAACGGCACGCGCTTGCTTTCCTGGTCTTGCGGCCGGTGGTCGGAGACGATGGCGTCGATCGTGCCGTCTTTCAGTCCGGCGACCACGGCCAGCCGATCCTTCTCGGCCCGCAGCGGTGGCACCAGCTTGCCGAACGTGCGGTAGTCGCCGACCGCCAGGTCGTTCAGGGCGAAGTAGGGCGCGGCGGTGTCGCAGGTGATCTTGAGGCCGCGCGCCTTGGCGCCGGCGATGGCGGCGATCGCTTCGGCCGTCGAGATCTTGGCGAGGTGCAGCCGTCCACCGGTCATCTCGGCGAGCCGGATGTCGCGCTCGACCAGCATGACCTCGGCAAGCGGCGGATTGCCGGACAGACCGAGCCGTGTCGCCATCTCGCCACTGGTCATGTGGCCGCCCGACAAGGTCGGCTCCTGCGGCAGGTGCACGATCAAGGCGCCGAACGCCTTGGCGTAGTACAGCGCGCGTCGCAGCACCTGGGCGTTGCCGACGGCGTGGTCGGCGTCGGTGAAGGCGACCGCGCCGGCCTCGGCCAGCAGGCCCATCTCGGCCAGCTCCTTGCCCTCGAGCCCCACCGTGAGCGCGCCGTAGGCATACATGTTCGCCAGCTTTATCTGGCGGGCGCGGCGGGCCACGAACTCGATCAGCGAGGCATCGTCGAACGGCGGGTCGTTGTCGGGCAGCAGCACCATCGAGGTGATGCCGCCCACCGCGGCGGCGGCGCCGGCGCTCTCCAGCGTCTCCTTGTGCTCCTCGCCCGGCTCGCCGGTATGGACGCGCGTGTCGACCAGACCCGGCGCCAGGTAAAGGCCGCGGCAGTCGACCAACTGGATGCCGTAGGGCGCGCCGGAGGCGAACAGGTTCGGCCCGTAGTCTGCGATCTTGCCGTCGCTGATCAGGATGGAGCCGCGATAGTCGGTATCGGCGGTGGGATCGACGATGTGGGCGTTGATGAAGGCGGTCGCTCCGCTGTGTTGCGGCGCCAGCCGATCGATGCTGCCGCTCACGCCGCGGCTCCCGCCAGCGCATTGCGCCGCCCGCCGACCAGGGCTTCCAGGCATGCCATGCGTACCGCCACGCCCATCTCGACCTGCTCGTGGATGACCGATCGGTTGATGTCGTCGGCGACTTCGGAGTCGATTTCCACGCCGCGGTTCATCGGCCCGGGATGCATGATCAGGGCGTCGGGCTTGGCGATTTTGAGCTTCTCGTGGTCGAGGCCGAAGAAGCGGAAGTACTCGCTGATCGACGGCACGAACGAGCCCTGCATGCGCTCGGTCTGCAGGCGCAGCATCATGACGATGTCGACGTCCTTGAGGCCGCTCTTCATGCTGTAGTGGACCTCGACACCCAGCCGGTCGATATCGGTCGGCATCAGGGTCGGCGGGCCGACCACCCGGACGCGGGCGCCCATGATCTGCAGCAGATGGATGTTCGAACGCGCCACGCGGCTGTGCATGATGTCGCCGCAGATCGCCACCAGCAGGCCTTCCAACCGGCCGCGGCGGCGGCGGATGGTGAGGGCATCGAGCAGGGCCTGCGTCGGGTGCTCGTGCTGGCCGTCGCCGCCGTTGATGACCGCGCAGTTCACCTTTTGCGAAAGAAGATTGACCGCGCCCGATTCGCTGTGCCGCACCACGATGGCGTCCGGCCGCATGGCGTTGAGCGTCATGGCCGTGTCGAGCAGGGTCTCGCCCTTGCGCACCGAAGACGTGGCGACGTCCATGTTGATGACGTCGGCGCCCAGTCGCTTGGCCGCCACCTCGAAGCTGGTCCGCGTGCGCGTCGAATTCTCGAAGAACAGATTGATGACGGTGCGGCCCGACAGTAGGTCGCGCCGCTTGTCGATGGACCGGTTCTGGTCGATGTAGCTTTCGGAAAGGTCGAGCAGGCCCGAAATGGTTTCGGGCGACAGACCTTCGATGCCGAGCAGATGGGGCAACCTCGGCACGCCCGCGCGCTTTTTTGTCACTAAAGCGCGACGTTAAGCACGCTGTGGCGGCGCTCGCAAGGCGGCGAGATGGTGGATAACCGTTTCGGTCGGCTTGACGTGCGCCGGCCCGGCGGGAGCCAGGAAATCGGCCCAGATCGCATTGTGGTGCCCGATGATCTTTGCCGCCGCCAGGTGCGGCCGGTCCGATGTCGTATGGCCGTCGGCCGGCACGATGGTCGGCCAGCCACGCGCCAGTGCGGAGCGGACGGTGGTGTCGACGCAGTAGTCGGTGGCGCAGCCGGCCACGATCAGCGTGCGGGCCGCCCGTGCGCGCAGGGTGTCGTCGAGCGACGTGCCGAGGAACGAATCGCAGGCTGCCTTGCGCACGAAGGCATCGCCTGCGCGCGCGTCGAGCTCGCTTAGGAGCCGCCACCCCGGCGCGTCGGGGTGGTGGGGATCGCCCGGCGGACCGTCATGCTGGACGAACACCACGGCGCCGCCCTGCTCGCGCACCGCCGCGGCGAGCCGGTTGAGCCGGCGGATCACGCCGGCGGCATCGTGGCGCGGCGTGGCGACGCCGAACGAGCCCTGCTGCATATCGATGACGATCAGGGCGTAGGTCATGTGCCCTCGCTTCAGCCGGTCGGCCGAGGACCCGTATAGCGCGCGCGCGGTCGGATCAATGCCCCGCGTGCGGCCTGCTCCAGCGCATGGGCGATCCAGCCGACGGTGCGGCCGAGCAGGAACAGGGCGAGGGCGGAGCCTTTGGGCAGGGCGAGCACGCGTTCGATCACCACCGTGGTGAAGTCGATGTTGGGCCGCCGGTCGATCAGGCGTTCGACCGACGCCGCGAGCTTCTCGGCGAAGAGGAATTCCGGACAGTCGGGCGTCGTCTCGCGCAGCAGGGCGAGTAACGTGGCGGCTCGCACGTCGCCGTCGGGGTAGAGCTGATGGCCGAACCCCGAGATGTAGATGCGATCACGCACGCGGCGGACCAACTCGAGATCGACATCGCGGACGTCCCGCAGGTCTTCGATCAACGAGGCGACGCGTCGCGTCAATCCACCGTGGCGTGGTCCGTTCAAGGCGGTGAGGCCGGCCATCACCGCGCCATAGAGGTTGGCGCCGGTCGAGGCGACGACCCGAGCGGCGAAGGCCGAGGCGTTGAACTCGTGATCGGCCGAGAGCACCAGGGCGGCGCGCAGCAGTGGCGCCTTGACTGCCGGCACCCGCCAAGCCGCGGCGAGCTGCTGATGGACGGGCAGGGCCGAAAGCGGCCGGGCGGTCACGGCCGCCGTCAACAGCCGCAGCACGCGCACACCGGCCTCCAGCATGGCCGGGCGATCCTCGACCCAGCTCGGATGATCCATTGCCGCCGCAGCCGGCAGCACCACCAGGCAGCGATCGACCGGTCCCAGCGTCGCCGCCGCGAGCCATGCTCGTCGCAGGGCGGCGCTCATCGGCGGCAGGTTGTCGGCAGCGAACGGCCTGTCGTCGCAGTCCCAGAGCAGCCGTGCCACGTCCTCGAGCGCAGCGCTGCGCGCCAGCGAAGCGGCGTCTTCGCCGCGATAGTAGAGGCGGTTGTCTTCGATCAGGGTGAGTGCGGACTCGAGAACCGGCGTGCCGAAATCGAGAGCGTGATGAGCGATCGACTCGGCCTTGCGTCCGACGTCGCGGCGGCGTTTGAGGCGGGTGATGTCGTCGGCGCGATAGCGGCGCTCGCGCCGGCCGTCGAGCGATTCGGATCGCAGCAAGCCGCGGCTCACGTAGGCGTAGAGCGTCGCCGCCGACACGCCGAGCCGTCGGGCGGCTTCCTTGGAGCTCAGCCAGTCGTTTGCCATGCGTTTATATTGATCAATATAATCAAGATTGACAAGAGGATTCAGCGCGCCGACCGTGGCGGCGGGCAGAGAAAGGAACCGCCATGTTGCTGACACGGGTGAATAGCGGACTCGACGGTGTCGTCGTAGCCGACACCGCCATGAGCGAAGTCGATGGCGAAGCCGGCCGGCTGATCGTGCGCGGCCATGCCATCGAGGCGCTGGTGGCGACGCGCGGCTTTGAAGGCGTCGCGGCCTTGCTGTGGCAGGGCTACGCCGAGGGCGGCGGCGATGCGGCGGCAGTGCGGCGCGGCCTCGCGGCGGCGCGCCTCCGCGCCTTCGCCGACGTGCCCAGGCTGTTGGTGGCGGCGAGTGGCCTCAATCCGGTGGAGGCGCTGCGGGTCGGCATCGGCATGTTGGCCGACGCCGAGCCGATGCCTCACCACTTCCTGATCTGCGGCGCCCTGCCGGTCTTCCTAGCGGCGCTGCTCAATGCCGAGAAAGGGTTGCCGGCGATCGCTCCCGATCGCGAACTGACGACGGCGCAGGACTTTCTGCGCATGACGCGCGGTCAGCGCGCCGGGCCGGCCTTCGAGAGGGCGCTCGACACCTATCTCGCCACCATCGCCGACCACGGCTTCAACGCGTCGACCTTCACCGCCCGGGTCGTCGCCTCGACGCGCGCCGGCCTGATCTCGTCGGTGCTGGCGGCGCTTTGCGCGCTCAAGGGACCGCTGCATGGCGGCGCGCCCGGACCGGTGCTCGACATGCTGGACGAGATCGGCGAGGCATCACGCGCCGAGGCCTGGTTCGATCGGGCGTTCGCCGACGGCGTGACGCTGATGGGCTTCGGTCACCGCATCTACAAGGTCCGCGATCCACGGGCCGACGTCCTGAAGGCCACGGTCGCCACGCTTCCAGCGACGGCCGGCCGCCTGGCCTACGCCGCCGCAGTCGAGCAAGGAGCCATAGCTGCGCTGCGGCGGCACAAGCCGGGGCGTCGGCTCGAAACCAACGTCGAGTACTACACCGCCTTGCTGCTTGAGGCGTTGGCGGTGCCGCGAAGCGCCTTCACCGCCTTGTTCGCCGTCGGCCGCGCCGCCGGTTGGTGTGCCCACATCTTCGAGCAGGAGAAGGGCGGCCGCATCATACGGCCACAGTCGAACTATATCGGCCCGCGACCTTAGGCGGTCCGCGCCGCGGTGCCCCGCCAGGCTCGGGCGCGGGTGCCGGCGGCATCGAACACCCAGGCGATGACGTCGATTCCGTCGGGCAGGAAGCGGGCGGTGAAGTGACGGCGCCAAAAGCTGCCGTCGGCATGGGCGAAGAGCGCCTCGACGCTGAACAGGTCGCGCCGCACGGTGAGCGTCGCCGACCGTGGCGCAGGTCGCGCGTCGGCCGAAGAGAGCAAGGCCACGCCGTCGATCAGAGTGCCGAAACGCAGCAGCTCGCCGCGCTCTGCGGTCTGCATGGGGCCGCCGTCGATGCGCAGCCAAAGCTCGGCCACGCCGTCGATGGCATGGATGTCGAACTGGACGGGGAACGGGGTGCGATCGTCGCGGTCGACACGCGGCTGCTTCGCTGGCGGGACGATGTCCTCGAGCGGGATCGATCGATGGAAACGCAGCGTGCCGCTATAGGCACCGAGCCAGTCGGGCCAGGGCGAATACTGCGCCCGCACCGGCCGAATTGCCGACGCCGCCATCGCCACACCGACGACGAGGCGGCGAGCGATCACTTGGCGCGGCCGGCCATGACGGTGAGGTCGACGGTGACCTCGTCGCCGACCTGGCCAGTGCTGGCCCATTCATTCTGGCCGACGCCATAGTCGAGACGCTTCACCGTCAGCCGGCCGCGCGCCGTCGCGCGCAGGCGGCCGGGCTGTGCCGGATCGTCGGCGATGGCGACCGTGAAAGGCAGGACGGCATCGCGCGTGACATCGCGTATCGTGAGCTTGCCGCGCGCCTCGTAGCGGCCGCCGCCGCCGTTGATCGCCGTCGACACGAAACGCGCCTCGGGGAACCTCTGGACGTCGAAAAAGTTGGAGCCCTTCATCAGGGAATCGACGTCGCGGTTGTTGGTCGATGCCGGCCGCATGTCGATCTTGATGTCGATGCGCGCCGCCGCGAGCGCGGCCGGATCGAGCACGATGTCGCCGGTCCAGGTGGGGAAGCGGCCGCTGACGATCGAGCCGACCTGGCTGACGCTGAAGGTGAGCGAGCTGGCGCGCGGGTCGATCGTCCAGGCGTCTTGCGGACCGGCCGACGTCGGCAACGGCAGGAAGAAAAGAACGAATAGGACCAGCAAGCGACGCATCAGCTTCCTCCCAATGGCCACATGCGGCGGAGCACGCCGTCGCGGCGCCACAGATCGTGGTACAACACGGCGGCCACGTGCAGGATCAGGACGCCGATCAACAATCGAGACAGCCCATAGTGGGTGGTCTTCAGTGCTTCGAACAAGGCGCGATCGCCGGGCACAAGATCGGGCAGGCGCAGGATCCCGAACCAGACGATGCTGATGCCGGCCGCCGAGCTCATCGCCCAGCCGCTGATCGGCAGGGCGATCAGCAGCGCCAGCAGGGTCCAGTGCACGATCGGCGCAGCCTTCGCCTGCCAGCCCGTCACGGCGGCCGGCAACGCCGGAGGCGGATGACGACGACGCCACAGGATGCGCGCCCCGGCGAGCGCCAGCACGGCCAGCCCGACCCATTTGTGCCAGTTGTAGGCCTGCAGCTTAGCCAGGCCGAGCGGCAAGCCGGTCATCCACAGACCAAGAGCGAGCAGTCCCAACACGGCAACGGCGCTGATCCAGTGCAGCGCCCGGGAGACGGGATGATAGGTCGTCGCCGGACTCAGTGCCGGGCTTCCTCGTAGGCCGCGAAGAACCTCCGGCCGCTGCCGCGCTGGTTCTCGTAGATCGAGCCCTGATGATCGGCCGGCGGCAGCGGCATGCGCACCGGCGCCGGCACGACCCTCGGCTCGATCGTGGGCTCGCCCAGCACCATGCGGCTGTTGAATTCCTCGAAGTTCGCCACCCCCATCAGCGGCCACGCGTCGGCGGCGGTGTACTCGTGCAGCAGCAGGCGGCGCTGGCGATTGGAGCGGTTGAGGGCCGAACCGTGCACCAGGCGCGCATGGTGGATGGTCATCGAGCCGGCCGGGCCGGTGAGCGGCACTGCTCGGCCGAAGTCGATCTCGTCGGCCTCGGGGTTCATGGCGCCGCAGAATCGGCCGTCGGCGTGGTGGTCGAAGGTCGGGCCCCGATGGCTGCCCGGTACGACCATCAGCGGACCGTTGTCGATGTCGCAGTCGTCGAGATAGATGCCGGTCGCCAGCACGTCGTCGTTGGTATGGGGATAGAACGCCCAGTCCTGATGCCATTCGACCGGCGACCCGTAGCCCGCCGACTTCATGTTGAGCTTGCCGCCGTGCTGGCGGACACTGGGCCCCAGAAGCTGCGCCAGGATCGCCGTGATCTTCTGATCGCGCGCCAGCGCGTGGAAGAAGGCGTAGCGCTTGAAGATCGCGGGTTTCAAGCGCCGCACGCGCGGCAGGGCCGCGCTGTGGCTGGGTTCGAGGTCGTAGAGATCGTCATTGGCCGACACGCCGCGCGCCTCGGCGACGATCCGGTCGGTGAGGGCACGAAGCTCGGCGAGTTGGTCGCCCGCGATCAAGCGTGGGACGACCAGATAGCCGTCGCGACGATAGGCGTCGATCTGTTGGTCGGTGAGCATGTCGAACCATAGCACAGCACAGCGGCTTGGCCGATAATCACGCCATGGCGATCCGTGCCCTTTTCCCGACACTAATCTATAGAAAATCCATCGGCGGCGCGGATTGGCGCCGGCTCAACCTGGAACTGGCCGACGAATGCCGTTCCCTGGCTGCTTCCGACGCGGCGGGCCGGCGGTGGTCGGCGCGACACTATCTCGGCGGCTACACGTCCTATGGTTCGCTCGATCGCCTCCATCTCGTCTCCTCGCTGTTCGCGCGACTGCGTCGGCGCATCGACGCGCACGTCAGGGCCTTCACGCGGGCGCTGCCCTACGATCTGTCGGGCCGCGCGCTCGCCATGACCGACTGCTGGGCCAACGTCATGCCGGCCGGAGCGGTCCATTCGCTGCACCTGCACCCTGCGTCGTTCATCAGCGGCACCTACTATGTCGAGGTGCCGAAGGGAGCTGGGGCGCTGAAATTCGAGGATCCACGTCTTGGCTTGCACATGGCGACACCGCCGCGCCGGGCCGACGCGCCGGCCGGGCTGCGAGCCTTCGTCGACGTGCCCGCCAAGCCGGGCGAGATCGTGCTGTTCGAGAGCTGGTTGCGCCACGAGGTGCCGCCGGCGCGCTTCTCTGGCGAGCGCATCTCGATTAGCTTCAACTATGCCTGGGCCGCCAAGGCCCGCTGCTGAGGGATCGTCCCATGCGCGTTTTTCTCGTCATTGCAGGCCTGCTTGCCGCCACCGGCCCGGCATTCGCCGACCAGGAGCTGCCGATCTTCGATGCCCACATGCACTACAGCCACGACGCCTGGGAGGTGGTTCCACCCAAGATGGTGGTCGAAATCCTGAAGAAGGCCGGCGTTAGGCGCGCCATGGTGTCGAGCTCGAACAACGAGGGCACCAAGATGCTGCAAGACGTGGCGCCGTCGGTCATCGTGCCGGAACTACGCCCCTATCGCTCGCGCGGCGAGGTATCGACCTGGCTTCGCGACACCACGATCATCCCGTTCCTCGAGGATCTGCTGCGCCAGCGCAAGTACGTGGCGATCGGCGAGTTTCACGTCTACGGCGCGGATGCCGATCTGCCCAACATGCGCCGCGTCGTCGAGCTCGCCAAGCAATATGGCCTTTATCTGCATTCGCATTCCGATGCCGACGCCGTGGAACGTCATTTCCAGCAGGATCCCGGCGCACGGGTGCTGTGGGCGCACTCGGGTTTCGAGCGGCCCGAGAAAGTGCGCGAGATGCTGCGCCGCTACTCGAATCTGTGGTGCGAACTTGCCTTCCTGACCTCGCATGCTTCCAACGGCAAGGTGGCACCGGGCTGGCGGGAGACCTTCCTCGAGTTCCCCGATCGCTTCGTGGTCGGCACCGACACCTTCACGCCCGAGCGCTGGCACTACGTCGTGGAGCACGCCCGGTGGTCCCGCCAATGGTTGGCCGACCTGCCCCCCGACGTTGCGCGGAAGATAGCTTACGAAAACGGTGACCGCTTGTTCGGCGGCAGCCGATGAGGCTGGTAGCGGCGCTGTTCGCGCTGCTCTGTGCGCCGTCGGCCTGGGCGTCCTGTCCGCTCGATCTCGGCCGCGGCACGGGCCTGGTCGTCTTCTCCAGCCACTACATCGTGGCCTTTCGTCCCGAGCCGATCCGCATCGAGGTCGGCGACCCGTTCAGCTTGCTGATCAACGCCTGCACCAGGAACAACCGTGCGGCCGAGCTGGTCGCCGTCGATGCCCAGATGCCCGAGCACCGCCATGGCATGAACTACCGGCCGACCATCGTGTCTCTGGGCGATGGCCGCTATCGCGTCGACGGCATGGTGTTCCACATGCCCGGCCGATGGGAAATTTCCATGGACGTGCGGGCTGGCGAGGAAAGCGAGCGGCTGTCGCACGAATTCATCCTCAAATGAGGTTGTGGCCGGCCGGCGCGATGTTGCTGGCGCTTGCCTGGCCGGCGATCGCGCAGACATTGCTGCCATGGTCGGAAGAAGAGCGTGCGGCGATTGCCCGCCACGGGCCGTGGCCGCCGCCGCCGGTGCGCGACCCGTCCAATCGCATCTCGGGGATGCCGGCCGGAATCGTGCTGGGCGAATACCTGTTCAACGATCCGCGCCTGTCGGCGGACGGCCGCATGAGCTGCAGCACCTGCCATATCGAGGGACGCGACTGGGGCGACGGCCGCGCGCGCGCCATGGGCCGGGGCGAACTCGACCGCCGCACGCAAACGCTGTGGAACGTGGGCTATGGGCACTGGTTCGGCTGGGATGGTGCCGGCGATTCGCTGTGGGCGCAGTCGATCCGGCCGATTCTCGATCCGCGCGAGATGGCCGGCGACGCCGCGCGCGTGGCGCGGCTGCTGCGCGAAGATCCAGCACTGGCCTGTGGCTACCAACGGGCCTACGGCGAGAAGCCTGGCACCGACGACGAGAAGCTCCTGGTCGACACGGCCAAGGCCATGGCGGCTTTCCAGGCTACCTTGGTCAGCCCGCGCACGCCGTTCGACGCCTTCCACGACGCCCTGCAGGCTGGCGATGCCGCGACCGCGGCGCACTACCCTCTGGCGGCTCAGCGCGGGCTGAAGATCTTCATCGCCGCCAACTGCAGCGCCTGCCATTTCGGGCCGCGCTTCACCAACGGCGAGTTTGGCGATGTCGGCATCCCGTTTTCACGCGGCCGGGCGCGGTCGATGCGGGGCGGCTGGACGGGCTCGACAAGCTCGCCAACAGCGCGTTCAACCTGCTCGGCCGCTACAACGACGATTCGTCCGGCGCGTCGGCCCGGCGGACCCGCCATGTTCAGCGCTTGCACAGCAACTTCGGCGAATTTCGCGTGCTCGGCCTGCGTCAGGCGCGATCGGGACCGTTCATGCACAACGGCCACCTGGCGACGCTCGAAGATGTGGTGAGGCATTATTCCGAGGTCAGCCCGGATCGGCTGCATAGCGACGCCCTGCCTCTGGTCCGGCCGCTGGCACTCACGGCCGATCAGAGCGCCGATCTGGTTGCCTTCCTGCGCTCGCTTTCGGTCGACGCACCGCCGCGACCGTCGCCGCCGCCACTCTGCCCCTGACCCATTTAGCGCAAACGGGCGAGGGCGGACTCCAGGATCCAGGCTGCGGCGGCGGCGTCGATGCGCTCGGCGCGTTTGGCGCGGCTCATGTCGTAGTCCTCGATCATGCCGCGGGTGACGGCGGCGGTGCTGAGCCGCTCGTCCTGCAGGACGACCGGGAGAGCCGCCACGGCCGCCGGCCCGTGCAGGGCGATGTTGGCGGTGAACTGCCGGATCGACTGGCAACGCGGACCTTCGCTGCCATCCATATTGAGCGGCAGGCCGATCGCCAGGCCCTTGATCTCGTGCTTGCTCACCAGGTCGCTCAGTGACGCGAGGTCCACCGCGAGCTTGCTGCGCCGCAGCGTCGTGAGCGGCGTCGCCAGCATGCGTAGGACGTCCGAGGTGGCAATGCCGATCGTCTTGGTGCCGACATCGAGCGCCATCAGTCTCCCGGACGGTACCCGCACCTTGAATTCCGCGAAGTCGACGACGGGCATGGTCAGGGCGCCTTCGCGTCCAGCCAAGGCTGTAACTGGACCCATTTGTCGTGAATGAGGGCTGCCCTGCCGGCCATGGTCGGGGTTATAAGGTGGTCGAGTCCTTTGGTCGACAAGGTCGGCGGGAGTTGGCGTCGCGAGCGGATTCGTCAGGTGACCGATACTTTTTACGCTTTGCTTGCGATTTCCATGATGTTGGTGGTCGTGAGTCTGCTGGTGCCGGTGGCCGAGCGGTTCCGCTTGCCGCATAGCGTTTTGCTGGCGCTTGCCGGCATGGGGCTGGGCTTCCTCGGGTCGTGGCTGCTGTCGCTCGATCTGCGGCTCGGTGCGCTGAGCGATGCTTTTGTCGGCCTCGACAAGCTCGAAGTTGGCGCCGAGAGCTTCCTGCCGCTCTTCCTGCCACCATTGCTCTTCACGGCCGGCCTCAATATCGAGGTGCGTCGCCTGATGGACGAAATCTCGGCCGTGCTGCTGCTGGCCATTGTCGCGGTCGTGGTGTGCATCGCCTGTGTCGGCGGTGTCGTCCACTACGCCACCGGCATGGACATCATCGTCTGCCTGCTGCTGGGCGCCGTCGTGTCGACCACCGATCCGGCCGCCGTGATCGGGATCTTTCGCGATGTCGGCGCGCCCCGGCGGCTGTCGATCTTGGCGGAAGGCGAGTCCCTCCTGAATGACGCCGTGGCCATCGCGGCCTTCGGCTTCTTTCTCGGCATCCTGGTCAGCCGGGGCGAACCCGATGCGATGCCGGCTCACGCATCGGGCGTCGTCGTAGTCTTCCTGCGCGAGTTTCTCGGCGGCCTGTTGTTGGGCTTCGTGCTGGCGCGCGCCGCCATGATGCTGCTGACCCGGCTGGGCGAGTCGGAAGCGGCGATCGCCTCGGTCACCGTCGCGCTGTGCTATATCTCGTTCGTGGTCGCCGACCGCTATGTGCATGTCTCAGGCGTCGTGTCGACCGTGATGGCGGCGCTCACCATCGCAGCCTACGGACCCACGCAGCTTCATCCCCACCAATGGGCGTCGCTGCGCCGGCTGTGGGAACAGCTCGAATTCTGGGCGAGCTGCTTGATTTTCCTGTTGGCGTCGATGTTGGCGGCAAACGTGCTGGTGAAGATCACTTGGCTGAACGGCCTCGCTGTCGCCGCAGTGACCGTCGGCGCCTTCCTGGCGCGCGGGCTGGTCGTGTTCGGCATGCTGCCGGTTCTCGAGAAGGGCAAGCTCGTCCAGCCGGTCGACAATCGGTACAAGGCGATTCTCGTCTGGGGCGGCCTGCGTGGCGCCGTGACGATCGTCCTGGCGATGGTGGCGGCGGGCAACGACCGATTGCCCGAGAACGTCCGAGATTTCGTGGCGTTGTCCGCCACGCTGTTCGTGCTGGTCACCCTTTTCGTCAACGCCACGACGCTCGGCTTCGTCATGTACCTCTTGGGGCTCGACAAGCTGTCGCGGCTCGAACTTGCCTTGCGCGACCGTGTGTTGGCGCTGTCGCGCGCCAATGTCCGGCACCAGCTGGAAGCTGTCGTTCGCCGGCGCGACGCGCGCGGCGGAGCCGCCATGACCAAACCTGCGATGGTCGATCAGCCGGAGATCGAGGCGCCGCCGCCGGAGTTGGCGCTCGACTTCGCGGAACGGGTGAAGGTCGGGCTGGTGACGCTCTGCACGCGCGAGAAGGAGCTCTATCTTGAGCAGTTCGAGCAGCAGCTTCTTTCACGCCGTATGGTGGCGTTGCTCGCGACGCGCGCCGATCGCTTGATCGACGGCGTGCGCGACAAGGGCGTGGCGGGCTACGAGGAGTGGTTGGCCGGCATCTCGCGCCCCGATGTCGGGTTTCGCCTTGCTCTGTGGCTGCACCGTCGACTGGGAGTCGAACGATTCCTCACCGAGGAGCTGGCTGATCGCTTCGAGGTGCTGATGGTCGCGCAAAGCATCCTCGCCGAGCTTGCGATCTTCAACGCGTCTTCCATCGCCGACCTGCTAGGGGGCGACGCAGAACGTGAGTTGGCCGCCATCATCGACCGTCGGCAGGATGCCGTCGACAGCGCCTTCAAGGCCTTGTCCTTGCAGTATCCGGGCTACGCCGAGTCGATTCGGGACCGTCAATTGCAACGCGCCGCCATCCGCTTCGAGACGATGGAGTACAATCGTCGCCTGAGCGAGGGCATCATCAGCCGCGAGGTCTACGACGATCTGCGCGAGCGGCTGGCCGAACGGCGCGGTGCCCTCGTCAAGCGGCCGCCGCTCGACCTCGGTCTGGAATTGGCGAAGATGATCGAGCGCGTGCCGATCTTCGAATCGCTCGATCACGCGGCGGTCGTCGAAGTCGGCAAGCGGCTGCGCGCCGTCGTGGCTCTGCCGGGCGAGAAGATCATCCGAATGGGTGGGCCGCCCGATGCCATGTACTTCATCGCAGCCGGCGAAGTGACGGTGAAGGCCCCGACCTTCGAGGTCGCGCTGAAGGAAGGCGACTTCGTGGGTGAAATGGGCCTGGTCAGCGATCGGCCGCGCAGCGCCGACGTGATTTCCAACGGCTACTGCCACCTCCTGGCGCTCTATCGTCGGGATTTCCGAGCACTCCTCGACAAGCGCCCGGCGGTGCGTCGGGAGATCGAGGCGGTTGCCGCTCGACGTATCGCGGAGAACGAGGGTAAGGCCGCGTCGTAGCGGGCTTGTTGCCCGATCAGGGCAAACCGGCTACCAACCCCGCCGTTCAAGCGTTTGGAGCACAAGGCATGTCGCTCGACAGGGACACCGTGGCGCGCATCGCGCGCCTGGCCCGTCTGAAGGTTGCGGACGAGGAGCTCGCGCCGTTGGCCGGCGAGCTGTCGGGGATTCTCGCCTGGATCGAGCAACTGAACGAGGTCGACACGAAGAACGTCGAACCGATGGCATCGGTATCGGACATCACCCTGCCCAAGCGGGCCGACAAGGTGACCGACGGCGGCATCGCCGAGAAGATCCTGGCGAATGCCCCCGGCGGCGCGGTCTATGTCGAGCCGACCGACAAGAACGCTGGCGGCTTCTTCACAGTGCCCAAGGTGGTGGAGTAGGCGATGGCTGCTCTCACCGACCTCTCGCTCGCCGCCCTCAAGGCGGCGATGGGCAAGAAAGAGGCAAGTGCCGTCGAAGTGACCGAGGCGCACCTCGAGAAGCTCGATGCGCATCGCGCGCTCAACGCCTTCATCGCCGAGACGCCCGACCGCGCCCGCGACATGGCCAAAGCGTCGGACGCGCGTCGCGCCAGGGGTGAAGCGGGCCTGCTCGAGGGCGTGCCGCTCGCCATCAAGGATCTGTTCTGCACCGACGGCGTGCCGACGACGGCCGGCTCGCACATCCTCGAAGGCTTCGTGCCGCCCTACGAGAGCACGGTGACCGCCAATCTGTGGAAGGCGGGCGCCGTGATGGTCGGCAAGACCAACCTCGACGAGTTCGCCATGGGCTCGTCCAACATGACCAGCCATTTCGGCGGCGTCGAGAATCCGTGGAAGAAGAAGGGTGACAACCGCAAGCTGGTGCCCGGCGGCTCGTCGGGCGGGTCGGCGGCAGTGGTTGCCGCCTACATGGTGCCGGGCAGCACCGGTACCGACACCGGCGGTTCGATCCGCCAGCCGGCGTCGTTCTGCGGCGTCGTCGGGCTGAAGCCGACCTACGGCCGTTGCTCGCGGTGGGGCGTCGTGGCCTTCGCGAGCTCGCTCGACCAGCCGGGGCCGTTCGCGCGCACCGTCGAGGACAGCGCGCTCCTGCTCCAGGGCATGGCGGGCCACGATCCCAAGGACTCGACCTCCGCACCGCTTGCCGTGCCGGACTTCGCCGCGGCCGCTCGCAATCCCGACGTCAAGGGCCTGAAAGTCGGCGTCCCCAAGGAATATCGCGTCGACGGCACGTCGCCTGAGATCGTGGCGTTGTGGGACAAGGGCATGGACATGCTGAAAGCGGCGGGTGCGGTGCCGGTCGAAGTGTCGCTGCCGCACACCAAATACGCGCTGCCGGCTTATTACATCGTGGCGCCGGCCGAATGCTCGTCCAACTTGGCGCGCTACGACGGTGTGCGCTTTGGCCTGCGGGTCCCCGGCAAGGACCTGATCGACATGTACCAGAACACTCGCGGTGCGGGGTTCGGCAAGGAAGTGCGCCGGCGCATCATGATCGGCACCTACGTCCTATCGGCCGGCTACTACGATGCCTATTACAAGAAAGCCCAGCAGGTGCGGGCGCTGATCGCACGCGACTTCAAGCAGGCCTTCGAGAAGTGCGACGTGCTGCTGACACCGACCGCTCCGACCGCCGCGTTTGCCGCCGGCGAGAAGATGGATGACCCGGTGACCATGTACCTGAACGACATGTTCACCATTCCGGCTTCGATGGCGGGACTGCCGGGAATCTCGGTGCCGGCCGGGCTCGACAAGGATGGCCTGCCGCTCGGGCTGCAGCTGATCGGCCGCGCCTTCGACGAGGAGACCATGCTGCGCGCCGCCGCGGCGCTGGAGACGGCGGTGGCGTTCAAGGCGAGGCCGGCCGGCTACTGACCCTCGACCGGCCGCGACATCGGCCGTCGCGCATGGCAGTCTTTGTCCGCCGACCGTCAACGCTGGACGGCGGGGAGGGACTGAACGAATGCCGACCTATGCCACTCTTGGCCGCCGCACCGTGTTGGCCGGCGTTGCCGGCGCGGTTCTCGCCGACGGCGCCTATGCACAAACCTGGCCTGATCGGCCGGTGACACTGGTGGTGCCGTTCGCGCCCGGCGGCGGCACCGACACGTTCGCCAGGCCCTTTGCCGCGCGACTCTCCCAGCAGCTCGGCCAGCAGGTCGTGATCGACAATCGCGCCGGCGCTGGCGGCACCGTGGGCGCCGCGATGGTCGCCAAGGCCAAGCCCGACGGCTACACGCTCTTGCTCGGCTCGATCCATCATGCCGTGGCCGTCAGCGCCTACAAACGCCTGTCTTACGACCTGGAGAAGGATTTGCTGCCAATCACCGGTGTGGCCTATGTGCCCGACGTGCTGGTGATCTACCCGGAGATTCCGGCGCGCACGCTCCAGGAGTTCGTCGCCTACTGCAAGGCCAATCCAGGCAAGGTGAACTACGGGTCGGCCGGGCTCGGCACGACGCGTCACCTGGCGGGCGAGATCTTCAATGCCAGGACCGGCGCGGGCATGACGCACATCCCTTACAAGGGCACCGGACCGGCGACGGCGGCGCTGATGAGCGGCGAGGTGGCGGCAGTGTTCGAAGGGCTGGGCAGCGCTTCGGCATACATACGCAGCGGCAAGATCCGTGCGCTTGCCGTGTTCTCGGCCAAGCGATCGCCGGCTTTCCCGGACATCCCGACGGCGGCCGAGGCGGGCTTGGCGAATTTCGAATCGCTGTCGTGGTATGGCCTTTGGGCGCCGGCCGGCACGCCAGCCGAGATCGTTGCGAGCGTGCGCAAGGAGGTGGCACGGGCCTTCGAATCGCCAGAGCTGAAGCAGGCTTGGCTGCAGCAGGGCGCCGAGGCCGGCGGCGAGCCGACCGCGCAATTTGGCGAGTTCGTGCGCGTCGAGATCGGCAAGTGGGGCAAGGTCGTGCGCGACAACAACATCGTCATCGAGTAGGCGACGACGGGCTGGGAGGCGGGTGTGGAGATGCGATTTCGCGACCGAGAGGTCGTGCTCGATGGCGGCGTGCGCGGCGAAACGATCGAGATCCCGAGCGCCAATCCGCTGAACTATTGGCAAGTGCTGAGCGATCCCGCTGCTCTGCAGCGGGTGTCGGTCGACGGCAAGTTGTTCAAGCCCAAGGCCGCGAGCGGACCCGTGCCGTTGGTCGTCGTGGTGCCGGGCAGTCTCAGCATTGCCGCCTCGCATCTCAAGCACGCCGAGACTTTGGTCGGACTGGGCATGGCGGCCTTCGTGCTCGACCCGTTCGGCGCCCGCGGCGTCACCACGACCGTCGCCAACCAGGCGCAGTTCTCGTTCGCCGCCTCGGCCTACGACGTTGCATCGACGATCAAGGTGCTCGCCGCCCATCCCGCGATCGATGCTTCGCGCATCGGCCTACAGGGCCACAGCCGCGGCGGTTCGGCGGTGCTGACGGCGGCGACCCGGCTGTTCTGCGAGGCCGTCCATGGCAAGGCGGTCGGAGCCAGGGCGGTGTTGGCGGCCTATCCTTGGTGCGGTCATCAGTTCCTCGATCCGCGCGTCGGCTCGACCGAAATCCGCGTGATCGTCGGCGACCAGGACGACTGGGTGTCGCCGCAGCAGGCGCAGGGCTACGTGCAGGCGCTACGTCTGGCCGGCGCCATGGCTTCTATCCGTATCGTCGCCGGGGCCGAGCACAGCTTCGATCGCCACGAGCCCGTCCAGCGCATCGCCGAAGCCTCGGTCTCGCCGGGCGCCCCCACCGGCTACCTGACCGGTGCCGGCGCCTTCGTGCATCCCACGACCGGCGAAGCCGACGCCAAGCTCACCGACCGCGATCTCGCCGTCTACGCCTTGAAGGCGGGCTACGGCGTGCGCGGCGCGACCATCGGTTCGCAGGGCGATCAAGCGGCATTGTTCCGCGAGGAAATGATCGGCTTTTTCCGCCGGACGCTGCTCGCCTGAGGGCGAGCCCGGCGGTCGCATCAAGCGAGGGCAAAGCCTGCGAGCCGTGAGGCCTTCTGGTCGAACGTGAGGGTGATCGAACAACCGGCCTTGCGGCCAAGCGCGCCGATAAGCACGTCGGCAAAGGCGGCGATTCCGTCTCTGAGCGCGGTCATGGCGATGAAGACCTCGGTCTCGTTCTCCACCACCAGCTTAGGCGCGTTCGAGCACCCAGACCGCTTCGACCAATGCGACGATACCGATGAATCCAGGGTTGGCTTCGCTCAGCCGGCGCTCGATCAGCTCGACGGCTCGAGGTGACTGAGCGGCGTCGTCCTGAGTTAGGTAGCGCACCAAGACATTGGTATCGAGCCCGATCATTGCCGCTGGCGGCGCCGAAAGCCCTGACTGGCGCCGGCGGCGATCGCCTCGCGCATCGCTCTCAGGGTTACCGGCCGTCGCAGAGGTTTCTTGAGAATTCCGCGCAAGTTCGCGACCGAGAGCTGCGGCAGCAGCACCACACTGCCGTCCGGATGGATGAAGAACTTCACTTTGTCACCCGGCTTCAGTCGCAGATGGTCGCGGACTGGCTTCGGGATGGTCGCCTGCCCCTTGACTGTGAGTGCCAACTCTAGTGGAGGCTCCATTACTCTATGGAATAAACAATACCAAACCGCTGCACCGGCATCAATGACGCGACTCGAAAGGCGATGGCGAGCCGGGGTTGTTCGTGCACCGGTACCGTTCCTCAACGTGCTGGGCTTAAGCGAACTTGTTGTGCGTGATGACCTACGGGCGTGGCGTGTACGCGATGGTGTTCGATCATTCCGCGCCGGTGCCGCAGGAACCGGACGATGATCCGTTCCGGCCCGCGGTTGGTATGTGGCCCTGAGTCTTTTGCGCTAGGCTGCCCTCGACAACGGAGAAACCACCATGGCGACGGACTTCGACCTTGTTGTGCGCGGTGGCACCGTGGCCGACGGAACGGGGGCTCGGCTGTGCGAGGCCGATGTGGCCGTGAAGGACGGCAAGATTGCGGCTGTCGGCACGGTGGCGGGCCGTGGCGCCGAGGAGGTCGACGCCAAGGGGCTCCTGGTCACGCCCGGCTTCGTCGACATCCATACCCACTATGACGGCCAGGCGACCTGGGATTCTCGGCTGCAGCCGTCGAGCTGGCACGGTGTGACCACCGCCGTGATGGGCAATTGCGGCGTCGGCTTCGCGCCGGTGAAGGTCGAGGATCGCCGGCGACTGATCGAGTTGATGGAAGGTGTCGAGGACATTCCGGGCGCGGCTCTGGACGAAGGCCTGAACTGGTCGTGGGAGTCGTTCGGGCAGTATCTCGATGCGCTCGACGCGCGGCCGCGCGACATCGATATCGGCGCGCAACTGCCGCACGGTGCGTTGCGCGTGTTCGTCATGGGCGAGCGCGCCGCCAAGCTGGAGGAGGCGACAGCCGAGGAAGTCGCGCGGATGCGCACCTTGGCCGCCGAGGCCATGCAGGCCGGCGCGCTCGGCTTCTCGACCTCGCGCACCTTGAACCACCGCACCGTCAAGGGCGATCCGACACCCTCCCTGCGCGCCTCCGAGGCCGAGCTTCTGGGCATCGCGCTCGGCATGAAGGATGCCGGCCACGGTGTCATCGAGTTCATTTCCGACTTCAATGCGCCCGATCCCGAGAGCGAGTTCGCGATGGTCGAGCGGCTGCTCGCCGCGTCGGGCCGGCCTTTTTCGGTGTCGTTGGCGCAGCGTCATTCCAAACCCGACGGCTGGCGGCGTCTGCTCGGCCTGGTCGAGGGGCTGGCGGCCAAGGGTCATGCCGCCAAGGCGCAGGTGGCGCCGCGGCCGATCGGCGTGCTGCAGGGCCTGCAGGCGAGCCGCATCCCGTTCTCGATGTGCCGCTCCTACAAGGCGATCCAGCACAAGAGCGTGGCCGAGCGGCTGGCGATCATGCGCGACCCGGCATTCCGTGCGACGCTGCTGGCCGAAGCGCGCGAGCCGCTGCGCTCCGACTTGGCGGCGCGCCTCACCGACTATGACCGCATGTTCCCGCTCGGCGATCCGCCCGACTACGAGCCGCCGCAGGACAGCTCGTTCGGCGCCCGCGCGCGGCGCGAAGGTCGCGATCCACGCGAGGTCGTGTACGACCACCTGATCGAAGGCGAGGGCCGGAACTTCATCTTTGCGCCCTTCGCCAACTACGCGGCCTACAATCTCGACTGCTGCTCCGAGATGATGCAAAGCCCGCACACCTTGATCGGGTTGGGCGATGGCGGCGCCCATGTCGGCCTGATCTCCGACGGCTCGTTCCCGACCTCTCTGCTGGCGCATTGGGGCCGCGACCGCGTCTCGGGCCGGCTCGACCCGGCCTGGCTGGTCAAGCGCCATACCTTGGACAATGCGCGCGCCGTCGGCCTGTACGATCGCGGCCGACTGGCGCCGGGCTACAAGGCCGACCTCAATGTCATCGACTTCGACCGGCTCAGGGTCGAAGCGCCGATCATGAAATGGGACCTCCCGGCCGGCGGCAAGCGCCTGCTGCAGAAAGCCCGCGGCTACCGCGCCACGGTCGTGTCGGGCGCCGTCACCTATCGCGACGGCGAGCCGGCGGGCGCGCTGCCGGGCAGGTTGGTGCGCGGGCCGCAGCCCGCGCCGTGACGCCGCCTACTCGGGCTTGAGGTTGTTGTCGCGGATCACCTTGCCCCAGTAGTCCTGCTCCTTCTGGTGGAACTCGGCGAACTGGGCGGGGTTGCTCAGCGTCACCTCCATGTCGAACTGCTCGACGAACTTCTGAGTGACGTCGGGCGAGCGGACGGCCTTGGAGATCTCGGCGTACATGCGATCGACGATCGGCTTGGGGGTGCCGGCCGGCGCGTAGACGCCCCACCACGCATAGGATGGCGCAGCCTTCAGCCCCTGCTCGGCGAGCGTCGGGATGTCGGGCAGCGCCTTGCTGCGCTGCGTGCCGGTGACGGCGATCATACGCAGCTTGCCCGCCCTGGAGTGCGGCAGCATGTTGGCGAGGCTGGAGATCGCAAGGTCGGTGTTGCCGGCCAGTGCATCCTGGAACAGCGGCCCACCGCCCTTGTAGGGGATGGTGTTGACCTCGAAGCCGTTGTCCTTCTGCATCGACGCCATCAGCACCTGCGCCAGGCTCGCGGCGAGGACCGCGACGCTGATCTTGCCGGGCTGGTCCTTCGCTGCCTTCACCACTTCGGCGAAGCTCTGATAGGGCCGCGAGGGATGGCACGACAGGCCCTGCGCGCTGCGGCCGATCTGGGTGATCGGCATCAGCTCGCTGTCCTTGTAGGGCAGGTTGGGCGTCCACAGGGGATTGAGGACGTGGTTGTCGAAGACGACCAGCCAGGTCTGGCCGTCGGGTGGCGACTTGGCGGCGATCGACGCGCCGACCACGCCGGTGCCGCCCGGCTTGTTGTCGACGATGATGTTCCAGCCGTTGAGCTCGATGAGCTTGGCTTGGACGATGCGCGCGATCGGATCGGTCGAGCCGCCCGGCGGGAAGGGGACGATGAACTTGATCTGACCCTTGGGCCAATCGCCCTGGGCGTTGACGATGGCCGGCGCGCCGAACGTCGTCGCGGCGGCGCCAGCCAGCACGGAGCGGCGGCGAAGTCTGATCATTTGCAAATGCCTCCCAGAGACGTCTTGTTGGTCGCGAACCTAGGCAGCTTCTGACGAAGCGCAAGCCCTATCCCACCGAACTGAAGCCGAATCGTGGCGAAGATGGCCCGGCGGCGGCCGATGGCCGGCCGCTATCCACAGCCGGATGTCGTGTATTGCGGCCCCTTCGGCAGTTGGAAGGCCATACAGGGACTGCAGGTTCACAGTCGGGTGACTTTCCTCGTGGAAATCACCGTCGCGACGCCGGCGAGACAAGGCCCGCGTTGTTTGCCAAGTTCCAGGCGACGAACCGGAGCGATTGCCATGCGTGTCCTTGTTGGAGTTCTTCTTCTGCTGATCACTGCCGTAGGCCCGGCCGCGGCCGCCGATCGGCTCGACGCCACGCCGCGCATCGCCGTGATCTCTGCCTACGAGCCGGAGTGGCGGGTGCTGAAGTCGAGCGTTGCGGAGGCCAAGAGCCACCACGCCAACGGCGTCGAGTTCGTGACCGGCAAGCTGTCGGGACGCAACGTCGTGCTGTTCCTGAGCGGCATCGGCATGGTCAACGCCGCCATGACCTCGCAGCTCGCCTTTGCTCGGTTCGATCTGAGCGGGGTGGTGTTCAGCGGCATCGCGGGCGGCGTCGATCCCGGCCTGCGCATCGGTGACGTCGTGGTCGCCGGCAAATGGGGCCAATACCTGGAAGCGGTGTTCGCACGCGAGGTCGACGGCAGGTTCCAGCCGCCGCCCTGGGCGCAGACGCCGTTCGCCAATTTCGGCATGATGTTTCCGATCGATGTCTGGGTGCGCAGCACACGGGGCGGCACGGAGAAGCGCTTCTGGTTCGAGGCTGATGCCGGCATGTTGGCCGCGGCGGGGCGCATCGGTGCCGTTGCCCTCAAACGCTGCACCGCCGCACGCGACTGTCTCAGCCACGAACAGCGCCTGGTGATCGGCGGCAACGGTGTGTCGGGTGCGGCTTTCGTCGACAATGCCGCGTTCCGCCAATATGTCTTCACGACCTTCGAGGCGCGCGTGCTGGACATGGAGAGCGCCGCGGTCGCCACCGTGGCCTACGCCAACGCCGCGCCGTTCATCGCCTTTCGCAGCCTGTCCGACCTTGCCGGTGGCGGCGCCGGCGTCAACGAGATGCACACGTTCCTGCAGGTCGCCTCCGACAATTCTGCGGCCGTGGTGCAGCGCTTCCTCGAATCGTGGACGCCGCCGCGGTGAAGGTCGCATCGGTGGACAGCGGGCCACGCAGGTCCTAAGTACCCGTCCATTATGACGCTGCTCAAAGGCCAGACCGGCGATTGGGAGATCGTTTTGGGGCTGGAAGTCCATGCCCAGGTGATCTCCGACGCCAAGCTGTTCTCCGGCGCGCCGACTACGTTCGGCGCCGATCCCAACACCCAGGTATCGCTGGTCGACGCCGCTATGCCCGGCATGCTGCCGGTGATCAACGAGCGCTGCGTCGAGCAGGCGGTCCGCACCGGGCTCGGGCTCAATGCCAAGATCAACCTGCGCTCGGTATTCGACCGCAAGAACTACTTCTATGCCGACCTGCCGGCCGGCTACCAGATCTCGCAGTACAAGGACCCGATCGTCGGCGAGGGCGAGATCGAGATCGATCTGCCCGACGGCAAGTCGCGCAAGATCGGCATCGAGCGCCTGCATCTCGAGCAGGATGCCGGCAAGAGCCTGCACGACCAGCATCCCAGCCAGACCTACGTCGATCTCAACCGCTCGGGTGTGGCGCTGATGGAGATCGTCAGCAAGCCCGACATGCGCTCGGCCGACGAGGCGGCGGCCTACCTCGCCAAGTTGCGCTCGATCGTGCGTTATCTCGGTACCTGCGACGGCAACATGGACGAGGGTTCCATGCGTTGCGACGTCAACGTCTCGGTACGCAAGCCGAACGGACCGCTCGGTACGCGCTGCGAGATCAAGAACGTGAACTCGATCCGGTTCGTCAAGCAGGCGATCGAGTACGAGGCGCGGCGCCAGATCGAGATCATCGAGGGCGGCGGCAAGGTCGATCAGGAGACCCGGCTGTTCGATCCCGGCCGCGGCGAGACGCGCTCGCTGCGTTCCAAGGAAGACGCGCACGACTACCGCTACTTCCCCGACCCCGACCTGCTGCCGCTGGAGCTGACCAAGGACTATGTCGACAAGATCCGCAGCACGCTCCCCGAGCTGCCGGACGCCCGCAAGAACCGCTACATCGGCGATTATGGGCTCTCGCCCTATGATGCCGGCGTGCTGATCGCCGAAAAGGAGACGGCGGAGTTCTTCGAGGCCGTCGCCAAGGGCCGCGACGCCAAGCAGGCGGCCAACTGGGTGACCGGCGATCTGTTCGCCATGCTGAAGCGCCGCGGCGCCGGCATCGAGCAATCGCCGGTGAGCGCCGCCAACCTCGGCAAGCTGCTCGACCTGATCGCCGATGGCACGATCTCGGGTCGCATTGCCAAAGACCTGTTCGTCGCCATGGAGGAGACCGGCAAGGAGCCGGCCAAGCTGGTCGAGGAGCGCGGGCTGAAGCAGGTCACCGACACCGGCGCCATCGAAGCCGCGATCAAGGCGGTGATCGACGCCAATCCCGGCCAGGTCGCGGCCTACAAGGCCAAGCCGACCTTGTTCGGCTGGTTCGTCGGCCAGGTGATGAAGTCGACCGGCGGCAAGGCCAATCCCAAGGCGGTCAACGAGCTCTTGAAGAAGGCGCTCGACGGCTGAGGCGATGGCCGATCAGGGATCGGCGTAGCGGACCAGACGGGCCGACAGCATGTCGGCCGACCACGACACTGCGGCGATCTGGCCGTCGGGCGTGCGGGCGATGTCGGTGAAGCTGCCGGCCGGGCTTTGCCAGCGGATCTTGCCGTCAGTGCCGGCGCGCACCACGAAACAGAGCGGGCCCGCCGCGGCGCAGACGACGGCGGCGATGCCGTCGCCGTCGGCGATCAGGCGCCGCGTTTGGTCGAACGGCCATGCGGCGCGGCCGAGCACGGCGCCCTGATCGGAGAGCCGCACCAAGCCCGGTGCGCCGCCCGGCTGGAAGATGTCGACCGCCGCCACCCATTGGCTGGCCAAGGCCGCGAACGACGTGCCGAGCGCGGCGAAGGGCGAGCGGCCCTGCGGTGCGCCGTCGGCGGCAAAGCGCGCGATGAACCACTGGCTCAGCCCCGGCATCTGGCTGATCTCCTGGACGATCGCCGTGACGCTGCCATCGGGTCGCAGAGCCAGGCCGTAGACGTCCTCGGGGTAGGCGGGACCCGGCCCGGCCTGCCAGACGCGGTGGCCCTGGGCATCGAACTTGCCGATCCACCAGTTGAACGGGTCGGCGCCGAAGCCGCCGCCGACCAGCAGGCCGTTGTCCGGCGTCGGCAGGTAGAAGCGCGTGCGATAGAACGCGCCGCTGACGTTCGCCGCGGCCGGCACCACCGCCGTGCCGACGATTTTGCCGGCGCCGTCGATGCGATAGAGCGTCGTTGCCGCCCGCTCGGCATCGGGGAGCGCGGCCCGGGCGTTGGAGCTCGACAGGAACAGCGCGGCCTCGCCCGAGGCGTAGCCGACGACGCCCAGCGCCTCGGCATTGAAGCCGCTCGGCCCGACGCCGGCTTGCACCGGCAGCGCGGTGCGGTACTTCTGCACGCCGTCGCGGGTGAAGGCTGCGATCTCGATGCGCGCGCTCTTGGCCGGCAGGATGCCGTCGGGCGACGGCTGGAAGCTCGAGCTTGCGACATACAATGTGCCGTCGGGTCCGGCGGCGAGGCGGCCCGGCGGCCCGAGCCCGGACAGCCGATGATCGGCCGGTGGCGGCAAGGCGACATCGAGCGTGACGCGCGGCGCGGGTGGCGGTGGCGGAGCTTGTGTCGTACGCGGTTGAGTTTGCGC